>JALTAZ010000045.1 GCA_027075555.1 Micavibrio sp. | reverse complement strand
ATAATTTTCATTATCTGTTTTAGTTTTTGAATTATCATTTTCAGTATCATTTTCAGTATCTTTGTTGGCTATTTCGCTATTTTCCTTTGAAGTGCCTGTTTTTTCATCTTTTTTAGCGCCTTGATTGGCTATTTTTTTGTATTTATTCCATATTTTTTGTTCAATAGTTAATTCACTATCTTCACTATCTTCACTATCATTTAAATTATTGTCGTTTTTGTCTGCTTTACTATTATCCGTTTCTTTGGATTTTTTGGTTTTTTCCTCATATGTTGGGGTGTTCCATTTTTTAGTCTGCATTACAGGTTTTTTGTTGCGACTTTCTTTTATTATTTCTATCTGTGGGTTTGAGGAGGTTTCTTCTTCTGCCATTGTATTGGCAAAAGTCATTGTGGATAATGACAAGATAATAAATGATAAGCGTAATACTTTAACATTATTGTACATAGCTGTATCCTCGCTTATGAAACTGATAGCTACTAGACTAAGGATAAAAGGGCATTTATGCAAGATTCATCATCATATGTAATTCAAATCCTTGATGGAGAGAAGAAAGATAATTTTCAAGCTACAATAGAAAAACATAAATTTTTTGGTAGTGACCAGAGCTATTACGAGCGTCTTTTTGAAAGGCAAGGGCAAAAAGAATTAGAAATTATAATAGCCATAAAAAGCAATATTATTGTTGGCTATGTGCTTTTAAATTGGCATCCTAAATATGCTTATTTTAGGAAATTGGATTTACCAGAAATCCAAGATTTAAATGTAATACCACAATTTAGGCGAAATGGTATTGGTAAATCTCTTATAGAATTTTGTGAAAAATTAGCGTTTAGCAATGGCTATGATGAAATAGGTATAGGTGTTGGTCTGGATTTTTCTTTTGGCGCGGCTCAAAGGATATATGCAAGGCTTGGATATATACCTGATGGGCAGGGGGTTAGCTATGATCGAAAGCAAGTAAATATAGGCGAACTTAGACCCATAGATGAAAATTTATGTCTTATGATGACAAAGAAATTAAAATAACAGAAATTTCCTTATAATATATTTTTCTTTAATATACTTATGATTAAAGCCTTTCATTTTGTTAACAAAATGTGTTAAACCGAAAACAATTTTGTGGTTTTTATCAGGAGCATTAGTTCATGACAAAATGGGTTTATTCCTTTGGCAAGGAAAAAAATGAAGGTAACGCAACTATGCGTAATCTATTGGGTGGTAAGGGCTGTAATTTAGCAGAGATGGCTTCTTTAGGATTGCCTGTTCCACCGGGCTTTACCATTACAACTGAAGTATGCACAAGCTATTATGATAATGATCATGAATACCCAAAAGAGCTTAATTCTCAGGTTGAAGATGCATTGAAACATGTTGAACAAGTTATGGGTATGGGCTTTGGTGATGTTGATAATCCGCTTTTGGTTTCTGTTCGCTCTGGTGCACGGGTGTCTATGCCTGGTATGATGGATACAGTGCTTAATTTAGGACTAAATGACAAAACCGTAGAAGGCCTTGCAAAAAAGGCAAATGATGAGCGCTTTGCATGGGATTCATATCGCAGATTTATTCAAATGTATTCTGATGTGGTGTTAGGTCTAGAGCATCATGATTTTGAAGATATCCTAGATAGCTATAAGCGTGATGAAGGTTTATCGCAAGATACGGATATAAGCGCTCAGGGCTGGAAGGATATAGTTGGCGAATATAAAGATTTAGTGCAGCGTGAGCTGGGAGAGCCTTTTCCCGATGATCCTAAGGAACAACTATGGGGAGCCATTGGTGCAGTGTTTAAGTCTTGGATGGTACCTAGAGCCATTACATATCGCCGTATAAATGAAATCCCTGAAAGCTGGGGAACTGCTGTTAATGTTCAGTCAATGGTCTTTGGTAATATGGGTGATGATTGTGCAACGGGTGTTGCCTTTACTCGTGATCCTTCAACAGGCGAAAATTATTTCTATGGCGAATATCTTGTTAACGCCCAAGGTGAGGATGTCGTTGCAGGTATAAGAACGCCGCAATCTCTAACAATTAAGGGGCGAGAAAAAGAAGGATCTTCGTTGCCTTCTATGGAAGAAACCATGCCTGAAGTATTTAAGCAGTTAGATGAGCTTCGCCATAAGTTGGAAAAGCATTATAGAGATGTTCAGGATATTGAATTTACCGTGCAGCAGGGCAAATTATTCATGTTGCAAACCCGGTCTGGAAAACGCACTGCCGCTGCGGCCTTAAAAATTGCAGTTGATATGGTAGAAGAGGGGCTAATAACTCAAGAAGAAGCATTGCTCCGTATTGATCCACAAAGTTTAGATCAATTATTGCATCCAACGCTTGATCCAAAAGCTGTTCGTAATGTTGTATCAAAAGGTCTGCCTGCATCACCTGGCGCTGCTTGTGGTAGAGTTGTTTTTACTGCTGATGAAGCCGAAATTAAAGCACATGCTGGTGAAAATATAATTTTGTGTCGCCAAGAAACGTCACCTGAAGATATTCATGGTATGCATGCTGCAAACGGTATTTTAACTTCTAGAGGTGGGATGACATCTCATGCGGCTGTTGTCGCCAGAGGTATGGGTAAGCCGTGTGTCGCTGGTGCAGGTGATCTATATATTGATCATAAAGAAAAAGTGATTCGTAAAGGTGATATAGAGATTAAAGATGGTGATGTTATTACCATTGATGGTTCTAATGGTGAGGTTATGATTGGCGCTGTTGCCACCATTAAGCCAGAGCTGTCAGGTGATTTTGCTGTGCTTATGGGCTGGGCTGATGAGCGCCGGCGCATGGATGTTCGCGCAAATGCAGAAACTCCGCTTGATGCTGGCACTGCACGTGATTTTGGCGCAGAAGGTATTGGGCTTTGTCGAACTGAACATATGTTTTTTGATGCAGAGCGCATTCAAAATGTACGTGAAATGATTTTTGCAGATAGTGAGGAAGATAGGTGCAAGGCTCTAGCCAAACTTTTACCAGAACAGCGCAAAGATTTTGAAAGCTTGTTTGAAATCATGCACGGCTTGCCAGTTACTGTACGTTTGTTAGACCCTCCATTACATGAGTTTTTGCCTCATTCTAAGGAGGATATTGAAAGTTTTTCCAAGTCTGCGGGAATTCCTGCTGATCAGGTGAGTTTACGTTTGTCTGAACTTACAGAGGCTAATCCTATGCTTGGTCATCGTGGTTGTCGTTTGGGAATTACATATCCAGAAATTTATGAAATGCAGGCGCGCGCGATTTTTGAAGCCGCGGTTAATGTCGAAGCTAAGACTAATGATTCTATAGTGCCTGAAATTATGATCCCTTTGGTTGGCGCGGTAAAAGAGCTTGAACTTATGAGGGCTGTAGTTGATAAAGTAGCTAAAGATGTATTTGAGGAGAAGGGCACTTTTATAAAATATATGGTAGGAACTATGATTGAGTTACCAAGAGCAGCTCTAACTGCTGATGAAATTGCAAAAAGTGCAGATTTCTTCAGTTTTGGAACTAATGATCTTACCCAAACTACCCTAGGTATGAGCCGTGACGATGCGTCTAGCTTCTTACCTTATTATACTGAAAAAGCTATTTATGAGCGTGATCCATTCGTTTCAATTGACGTTGGGGGGGTTGGCGCCCTTATTGATATAGCACAGGAAAAAGGGCGCAGTGTTAATCCTGAAATAAAGCTTGGCATTTGTGGAGAGCATGGCGGTGATCCTGCTTCAATTGCTTTTTGTGAAAAAATAGGTCTTAGCTATGTTTCTTGCTCTCCTTACCGCGTTCCAATCGCAAGGCTAGCGGCGTCCCAGGCTGCTATTCGTGAAGGGAATGGTAAAACTGTAGATATTAAAAACAAAAAGAGTGCTTAATTTATTCTTGTTATTAACAACTTAATTTTTAGAAAGTACATAATTATGCATTTACTTATAATTAAATATCTGTTTTCTGCGCTTTTGGTCTTTGTATTAAGCTCATCAACCATTTATGCTAAGGCCACCAGTAAGTCTGATCTGTTTGAAACATGCCTTAGGAACAAGAATAATGAGAATTATTGTAAATGTGCAATTGACAAGTCCTATGATAAAGTTCTTGCTGTTAATGTAAAAAGTAAGGTTGATGTTTTAACTAGAGCAAGAGAAGAATTAGAAGTTAAGTATAAAAAAGCGTATGATCTAGAAATATCAAAGGGGGGCTTAAATCCTTCTCAAATACAGGCGGTTTGTGATGTTATTGATGATTATTACAAATTTAGAGCAGATAATGGTTTGCCATATAAGAAGGTTGGTAAAAGGAATTTGCTTTATGTAGATAGAAAGAATATTAAGCCAATTACAAGTGATATAAGACAAGCATTAGCGGTTAAGACTGCTGAGATAAAAAAGAGAATACAAGATTTAAACAATAAATATCAGCGAAATGGAGCAATGGGGAGTTTTTCCAATATAAATGGCGGTGCGTGCGTTATAAAAAGTAAGATAAAATGGTTAGATGAAGAGATAGAAAAATTAGAAAGTTTACCGCCTAAAATACCGGTAAATGTGGCTATAGGAAATTTACTTGAGGCAAGCAAAGGTATTTGTGGTCATTTAGAGTAATTTTGTTGCCCATTCATCTTTTATCAGGGCTATACCTATATCTCCATTTGATGAACGCATTTCTCCGATGATAGTTTTTTTGTTATATATTGGTTCTGATTTTTCTGGAAATTCATCAATATTCAGATTTGATTTATGTATTGTATGTAGATGTTTTTTGCCTAATCCTCGGTAATGCATTCTAGCTGTAATCTCTTGCCCTATATAACAGCCCTTATCATATGAAACAGCGTTTAGCCTATTCATATTTCCTTCGTCCATGGTTGATTTATTTACAATAAGGTCACGGCTACCATCAGGAATTGTAAGTGATATTCGGTGTTTATCCCATTCATCAAAAGATTTTTCATCTATATTTCTAGGTTTTATAAATGACCTATATCCCATATCTTTATGACGAGGGTCTTTATAACCATATTTGTCTAATCCGAATATTGAATATATTTTTGTATTTTCATTTACTGATATATCTATATCAAGGTGCAATTTATACATATTAAGGGTTTTAGCTAAGTTTAAAGAGCGTTCCTTACCTTCACATTCTAATAATAGGTTGTTTTCATTATCTTGGGTTATAAAAAAATCAAATAAGAATTTACCTTGTGGTGATAAAAGACAAGCGTAAATGCAATCTTTGCTATTTAGAAGATTAATATCATTTGTAATTAGAGCTTGTAGAAAATCTTTGCTCTTAATCCCCGATATTTTGATTAGCCCGCGTTCCTTTAATGTTGTGAAAAATGGTAGTTGTGTCATCATAATTATATGAATTCCCGATCTGATATTATCTCTGTGCTTTTTATAACTTCTAGCCGAATTGGTGATGCGGTATTATCATCTGGCCTTCTTAAATATTTACATGATAGTTACCCTAATGCAAAGGTTAGTATTTGTTGTGGTCCATTGGCTGTTTCTTTGTTTGAGGGTTATCCCAATTTGGATAAAATTATTCCTGTCAAAAAGCAGAAATATAATAAGCATTGGTTTGATGTTTGGAAACGGGTTGTTGGAACACAGTTTGATATAGTTATAGATTTAAGAAATTCTGCCGTATCAAGGCTTGTTCGTTCTAAAAAACGTTATATTTATGGATCTTATATTAATAAAAATACGCATAAGGTGATTCAAAATGCTTCGGTTATGAATCTTAATAACCCCCCTTCACCATATTTGTGGTTTACTGAAAAACAAAAGGGGGCTGCACGTAATTTTATACCATCAGGAAATATTGTATTGGCAGTAGGTCCTACGGCTAATTGGATAGGAAAAACTTGGCCAAATGATAGATTTATTGAGTTAATACAATGGCTAACAAAAGATAGTGGCTTTATGCCAAATGCAAGAGTTGCTATATTCGCTGCTCCAAGTGAAGAGGAAGGGGCTTATGAGGTTTTATATTCTATACCTAAAGATAGGCAAATTGACCTTATAGCTAAAGTTGATCCCGGAACTGCTGCGGCATGTTTGAGGTTATGTGACTTTTATATAGGAAATGATTCAGGCCTTATGCACTGTGCGGCGGCGGTCGGAATTCCAACTCTTGGTCTTTTTGGTCCTAGCTATCCAGATATTTATGCTCCATGGGGGAAAAGAGCCTTTTTTGTCTCTACACCAGAAACTATTGATGAATTGATAGATTATGAGGGGTATAGCTCAAAAACTTGCCAAAGCCTTATGGGAAGTTTGAGTGTTAATGATGTTAAAGATGCCATAACAAAAAACTGGTCGGAAATATCAACCAGCCCTTAATCATCTTTTTAACTGCTAGTCATTCAGATGGTCATAGTCGCTAGTTTTATCGGAAAGCAATTTAATTTTCTTAGCGCCTTTTCTATATTTCGTATGATTATATAGATAATTCTCATTAGCTTGTTCTACAACGTCATAAGGAACATATTTAACTCTTTCCCAACCGCTAGAACGCATACACCCCTCAAAATCACTGTAGTCTAGGTGTTCGGCAAATAACTCCTTATCTCTTTCAGGTGTGTCCCAACCAGCAAGGCGAGCCTCATTCGATTCTAATACCACACCATCAACATATTCAGGAATTGCATTTCTTATAGCGCCAAGGCGTTCTAGCTCACGCAATTCAACTACGCATTTAGCAATATCACGATTTAACATTTGCTGTGCTTTTGGGCCTTGTAAATATATGGCAGAGGAGGCACTTATACGTTGCCAGTACTGACCTTTATGTTCTATATCATCGTTTACACTGCCAGCTATTGAAGGGAAAGAAAATGTTAGGGTAAGACCCATAACCAATAAAGAACGCATAATCATCATCAGAAACTTTTTGTTTTAGTTACAAAATCAACTAGAAGCATAACAAAAATAATGAGGTATCTCAATATAATAATATAACAAAGATAAGACTGTCTTATATGATTAGCCTGTATATTGCTTAACCTATTGTATTAGTTGTTTTAATTGTGTTTTATTAAAGACTAAGCCCATTGATTTTTTTTGCATAGTAATTGATAATAATAACTCCATAGCTATGTCCATATTTGCAAATGATATGCTTTATATCTATAGCTTTGTATATATATGTGCATTATATGTGCATTTATTGTACGGTTTGTAAGCAATATCAGATTTATATGTTAACCATTACATCTACCATTATATCTAATGATTTCTACACCAACAGTGCTACAGCTCTCTATTATATCGGGCTTATCAACTGTTATCTTGGCGCTGATAGATTTATTATTATTTAGGCATATTATAGAAATATCTTCGGCAAATTCTTCAAGTAAATTATAGTGCTTCTTTTTGGATAATTCTACGATTGAGATTGTAATTTCTTCATAGGATACAACATCACTAATATCAGATAGTTTTTTTTCAGCGTTACTTTCGACTTCAACTGTAATATTAACAATAACAGTTTGTTTGTTTTTCTTTTCATGATCATATATTCCAACGAACATTTCTAGTGCAAGATCACGTATAAAAATTTTATCACTATTTTTATTTCTAAGCATGATTTTGCTCTGCGCGGACTTTTTCTCTTAAATTATCAATGGGGAGTGATTTCCTACCTTCTTTATAATGCCAAAAAGTCCAACCATTACATGAGGGGGCATTTTGAACAGCAGCACCTACTTTATGTATAGAGCCTTGCATTTTATTAACACGATTTTGAGTGATAATTGATCCATCAGCATGGACAGTTACTTTATAACGATTTTTAGAATCTGTAAGAACTGTTCCAGGTTCAATTAAGCCACGCTCAACCAATGACCCAAATGGCACACGTGGGAGCTCTCTTTTGGGCTTGGTTTCAACCAGATTGTTGTTAAGAGGGTCTATTGCATCAATACGTTCTTGAGCAAACTTTGCATAAGTCTTATCTTTTTCTAGACCTATAAATGAGCGCCTGAGTTTTTTTGCAACTGCTCCAGTTGTTCCAGTACCAAAAAAAGGATCAAGAATGGTATCACCAATTCGTGTTGAGGACATAATTACACGATAAAGCAAAGATTCAGGTTTTTGTGTGGGGTGAGCTTTTTTCCCCTCATTATCTTTTAGTCGCTCGCCTCCGGTGCAAAGTGGTAAATACCAGTCACTACGCATTTGTAAATCTTCATTAAGTGATTTCATAGCATCATAATTGAAATAATATTTTGATTTTTCTGATTTTCCTGCCCATATCAATGTTTCATGAGCATTGGTAAAGCGGCGACCCCTAAAATTAGGCATAGGATTAGATTTACGCCAAATCACATCATTTAAAATCCAAAACCCTAAGTTCTGCATAATGTATCCTAGGCGAAATATGTTATGATAGCTTCCTATTACCCATATAGTTCCATCATCGCTTAAAGTATTACGAGCAGCAGATAACCATTTCATTGTGAAATTATCATAGGCCTTTAGGCTATCAAATTGATCCCAATCATTGTCAACAGCATCAACTTTGGAATTATTGGGGCGGTGTAGGTCTCCCCCTAGTTGAAGGTTATAGGGGGGGTCGGCAAAAATACAATCCACTGACTTTTCTGGTATAGCCTTCATATTCTCAATACAATCGCCAACTATCACTCTATTACAAAAATTTTTACTTGTGGATAGATTGCTTTTTTTGCTCGACATTTTTACCCCTTCTGAGTTTTTGAAATCGAATCATGATTCATTATGGACTCAAGGTCAAGCCAAAATATATATTTTTATGTTCAATCAATGGGTTAGGTGTATTTGTTTAATGTTTAAGTCATTGTTTTGATTCAATAAAATCGCTAACGGGTTTGAAGCTGCGTCTATGATGGGGGGTTATACCGTGAATTAGCAGGGCTTCTTTGTGCTCTTTAGTTGGATAGCCAGAATTTCGTTCCCAACCATAATTAGGGTACTTCTTGGCAAGCTCAAACATTATTCTGTCACGGTATATTTTTGCAATTATAGAAGCAGCCGCAATTGATTTTGACTTTTGATCCCCCTTGATAACAGTTATGGCGTTAGAGCTTATATCTGGGGTTTTATTGCCGTCTACTAAAGAATATTCAATATTTCTTATTTGATCGTGTGCTTTTTTCATAGCGAGTAAAGATGCTTGAAGTATATTTATTTTATCGATTTCTTGAGGCGGTATCTCGCCAATTGCATAAGGGAAGTTAGTTGTTATTTTCTTAAATAAATAGGAACGCTTTTTTTTAGATAATTTTTTACTGTCCTTTATATCATCTATAAAATCTAAATTACGCATATTTGGAGGAATAATAACGCAAGCGGCCACCACTGGTCCTGCTAAAGGTCCACGACCAACTTCGTCAATTCCACAGACTATGCCTCTATATTTATCTTCTAAGGAAAAGTCAGCAATCAAAACCTACTCCAGATTGTATGAAAATTCACATGAAGCTGAATTTTTAAGATCAGGTAATAATTTGTTTTTTATTTCCTCAAATGAATTATAAACATAATCAGCTCCAGCAGCTTCTAATGACATTTTATGAAAGCCAGCTCTTTCTTTTTTTTCTGCTCCCGTATATCCAACTGCAATCATATTTGCATTTTTAGCAGCGCCCATATCAGCAGATGAATTACCAATATAAATTATTTCAGATGTTCTATTGTTAAGTTTATGCATATTAGCTAACTCTAGCAACATAATAGGAGATGGTTTAGCTTCTAAACCATCTCCTAGGCAAGGTGTAATAATCTCGCTTTTATCAAAAAAATCAATAAGTCCGGTTGCTGATAAAGCGATCTCAACATTTTCTTGTAAACCGTTAGATACAACTCCAACAGGAATATTTCTATATTTCAGGTGTTTAAGAAACTCTGCGGCTTTGTCACATGCTATCATTTCTTCTGGTCTAGTGCGTGCTATTTTTTTAAATGCTCTAACCATTCCAGCTTTGAAACTATCATGGTTTATAGATGTGTTTTCCTCTTCATTAACAAAGTCACAAATTTGTTCTGGGTGCTTACCCATGAATTTGTGAATGCACCATTCAGTATTATAGTGTTTAGGAGCGCCATTTTCTATCAAAGAGATAGAAACTACTTCATGCAACAAATGTTCTGGCCTAAACAATGTTCCATCAACATCAAAATAAACAGCTAAAGGTTCAATATTTCTACTCATACTGATCTTTTATATCTTGTGATAAAGATTTACTAGCAATTTCGTAAATGTCAGGTGATATATCTTTAATCTTTAGAATTTCTGATAAGACTTGTTTCATTAGATTTTGGCGATCTTTGGTATAACGTTGCCACTCTTTAAACGGTGTTAGCAGGCGGGCTGCGATCTGTGGGTTTATAGAATTTAGCTCTATAATGGCATCTTTTAGAAACTCATAACCAAAGCCATCAGCAGCATGAAAATGAACGGGATTATTTATTGAAAATGCAGAATAAAGCGAGCGAACACGGTTAGGATTCTTAATATTAAAATCTTTATGAGATTTAAGTTTCATAATGTCCTTGGGTGCATTTTTTCGCTGTGATATTGCTTGTAAGGAAAACCACTTATCTATAACTAGCGGGTAATTTTTAAAGCGGTTATAAAAATGATCAAAGGCTTGGATCCGTTCTTTGTGGTTGTTATCCGTAAGGCATGAAAGAGCGGCTACACGGTCTGTCATATTATTTGCACTATCATATTGTTCTTTTGCTAATCTAGCACATCCTGTACCATTTGTTGCAGTAAGCAATGAAAGAACAAGGTTTTGTAAGCTGCGCGCTCCTATAGCTTCGGGTGAGATTGAAAACTCACTATCTGTTCTATTTTGCTTATATAACTTTTGAAGTGCACTTTTATGCGCTCTTTTAATGGCTGATAATATTTTTTTCCTGCTATTATATATAGCATCAATATCAATAATATTTCGGCTTTGTCCAATAGATGCAATATCGGGTAAGGTCATAATCCTGCTCATAAGTGCTTTATCGGAGCTTTGTGAAAGAGCGCACTCTATAATCTGAGCATAAATTTTAAGAAAACTATCAGGAACATTATTATCGTTATCTATCATATGATTTATTGTATTTATATAATAGTTTTGACTGGCCTCCCATCTATTAAAGCCATCACTATCATTTACCATCAGGAAGGCAAAATCATCATTACTTAGATCACTTTGTAACTTTACAGGAGCAGAAAAGCCACGAAGCAGGGAGGGTGCTTTGGGGGCTTTTGCAACCCCTTTAATTATAAACTCTTGCTTTGAACTTTCTAAAAGTAAAACTTTAGGTTCTATTAAATCTTGACCGCTTTCATCTATCAGACCAAAGGCAAAGGGAATGGGCATAGGCTTTTTGTTGGTTTGATTAGCGGTATCAGGAATATTTTGTTTTAGATTGATTATATAATGGCCATCTTCATAGTAACCTTTGAACTTTATTTCAGGTGTTCCTGCTTGCGAATACCAAAGACGGAATTGAGAAAGATCAATACCGCTAGCATCTTCCATGGCCTGAACAAAGTCATCACAGGTTACTGCTTGACCATCATGTCTTTTAAAATATAGGTCAGTGCCTTTACGATAATTATCAGCACCTAATATAGTGCGGAGCATACGTATAATCTCTGCGCCTTTTTCGTATATTGTCATAGTGTAGAAATTATTTATTTCTATATAATTATCAGGGCGAACAGGGTGAGCAAGGGGAGATGAATCTTCACTAAATTGAAAACGGCGTAAGCGCAGAACATCATCAATCCTTTTAACATCTCTTGAGTGGATATCGGCTGAAAACTCTTGATCCCTGAAAACTGTTAAACCCTCTTTAAGGGAAAGCTGAAACCAGTCTCTACAAGTTACTCTATTACCACTCCAATTATGAAAATATTCATGAGCAATTACACTTTCAACGCGCATGAAATCGCTGTCGGTTGCTGTTTCTTGTTGAGCCAAGACCAAGGCCGTATTAAATATGTTAAGCGATTTATTTTCCATTGCTCCCATATTAAAGTCGCTTACAGCTACAATATTGAATATATCAAGGTCATATTCAAGACCATAAACTTCTTCGTCCCATTTCATAGAGCGTTTAAGGCTATCCATTGCATGGGCGCATTGATCTTCATCACCTTCACGTACATATATATATAGGTCAACTTTTTTGCCTGATTTGGTTATGTAACTATCATGTATATGGTTTAAATCGCCAGCCACTAGGGCAAATAAATAGCACGGTTTAGGGTAGGGATCTTTCCAAATTGTAAAATGGCGGTTTTTATCAACATCACCACCATCTATACGATTACCATTTGATAGCAATACTGGATATTTTTTATCAGCTTCTATACGAACATTAAAAACGGTTAAAATATCAGGTCTATCAGGGTAATAAGTGATGCGGCGAAAGCCTTCGGCTTCGCATTGTGTACAATATGTACCGCCAGAGTTATATAGCCCCTCTAATCTTGTATTTCTCTCAGGATATATTTTCGTTTGAATTTCAAGATCAAATGAATTTTTGTCACAATCAAATTTTAAATAAGAATCATCTTTTGTATAATTATTTATTTCTTTGCCATCAATTTTTAAGGATAAAAGCTCTAACTCTTCACCATTTAAAAACACTTCTTTCGCGCCCTTATCGGTGCGTATAAACCGGCTTTTTGCAGTAACCACGCTATAACCATCATGGATATCAAAGTTTAAATCCAGATTTTCTATTTTAAACGGGTAGGGTGTATATTCCTTAAGATAGACGGTTTTAGGTGTATCAGTGCACATATTTTTCAGCCCTTTTAAATGATTATATTAGATTACAATAATGGAATAAAATAGGGGGTAAGAAAAGAAGATAAAAAATTTATTACTCTAAAACCATGTCATTACGATGGATAAAATCAGGGCGTCCTGTATATCCTAAAATATCTTGAATATCTTTGCTATTACATCCCATTATTTTACGCGCATCATGAGAACTATACGCGCTTACCCCCATGCCAATTTTATGTCCTGATGAATTTAGTATTTTTATAACATCACCGCGACTAAAGTTTCCATCAATAAAACTAATACCAACAGGTAAAAGACTGCTACCATTATTTAAGGCTCTTAACGCTCCATCATCTATTGTAACTGAGCCTTTAGGGCTCATATGCGCTCCTAGCCATATTTTGCGAGCATTATTATCACATTTTTGAGCTATAAATAGGCTGGATTTCTTACTGGGATTATCAAATATATTTATTAAAGAGTGATTTTCTTGTCCATCGGTAATAATAAGATTTATCCCTGATTTAGTTGCAGATAAAGCCGCCTCAACCTTGCTTTTCATTCCACCTGTGCTAAGACCTGGAATGGCGTCACCTGCCATTTTAATATGTTCTTCTGTTATATTGTCAATAAACGCTATATGCTCTGCAAGTAAGTTTTTATCTGGATTATCAGTATATAATCCATCAGCAGTTGAAAGAAGTATGACTGTATTGGCGCAAATCATTTGCCCGACACGAACGCTAAGACGGTCATTATCTCCAAATCGAATCTCACCTGTGGATACTGTATCATTTTCGTTAATAATGGGAACGATCCCATGATCAAGTAAGGTATAGAGCGTTTCTCTGGCATTTAGGTTCATTCGTCTATTTTCTGTTTCACTCATGGTTAGTAAAACTTGAGCAGCTGTAATATTGTGCTTTGCCAGAGCTTTAAAATAACCATTAAATACATGATATTGACCAACAGAAGATGCTGCTTGTTTTTGAGCCAGAGGAATATTTTTAGGTGGTGTATTTGATGAAATATTTAAAGACTTGCGTCCTAGAGCTACGCTTCCAGAGGAAATAACGACAATCTTCTTACCACGCTTTACTAGTCTGCAAATATCTTCGGCAAGAGAATCAACCCATTTTTGGTTAATATTGTCATTTTGCTTATCATGCACTAAAACAGAGCCGACCTTAACAACTACAAGATTGCTGTTTTTAAGTACAGACTGGCTGGTAATTGATATCACGGTGAAAATACTTCCTTTATATCTTCATCATTATGTTTTTTATTATACACAATTTTAGCAAGTAAATAGAGAATTTCTTTTGTATTTTTGCCTGAAACAGATGACATTAAGTGAGGTTTCTTTCCTGTCTCTTTTTCAAAATTTTTTGCTTGATCCTTTGCTAGATCATCTCCGATAGCATCGATTTTATTCAATACAATAATTTCGGGTTTATTTTCTAGCTCAGTGCTATACTCGCTAAGCTCATGGCGAATTATATTATAGGCACCAGCTAAATCATCTTGGGTGCAATCGATAATGTGCAATAAAACAGATGTGCGCTCTACATGACCAAGGAAACGATCCCCTAATCCATGCCCTTCATGCGCACCTTCAATAAGACCTGGAATATCCGCAATTACAAAATCCTTATCACCAGCTTTAACAACACCAAGATTTGGGTGAAGGGTTGTAAATGGGTAATCTGCAATTTTAGGAGTTGCATTAGAACATGCGGCTAAAAATGTTGATTTTCCTGCATTTGGAAGCCCAAGCAAGCCAACATCAGCAATAAGTTTTAAACGTAGCCAGACGGCCATTTCTTGTCCAGGCCAACCTGGGGTAAATTTTCTAGGAGCCTGATTAGTAGAGCTTTTATAATGTGCATTACCAAAACCACCATCACCGCCTTTTAGGAATTTTATTTTTTTACCTACCTCTAGCAGATCCGCCAAAATTGTTTCTTTATCTTCGTCAATAATTTGTGTACCAACGGGGACGCGTATTATACAATCTTCTCCACCTGCCCCTGTTTTATTACGACCAGAGCCGTTATGCCCTGGCTCTGCTTTGAAATGTTGTTGATACCTAAAATCAATTAGGGTGTTGAGTGTATCTACAGCTTCAAAATAAATATCCCCGCCTTTACCACCATTCCCGCCATCAGGGCCGCCAAATTCTACGTATTTTTCGCGACGAAAAGAAACGCAACCAGGACCACCTTTTCCACTTTGTAGATAAATTTTTGCTTGGTCTAAAAATTTCATTTTTTATTCTTGTTTTTTTATTATCTTAGTATTTTAAGTTCATAAAAATAAAAGGGGAAGTAATCTTTCCCCTTTATAAATCCAATATTTTAACTTATTTGCAAAATAAATTTATTCCGCAGCCTTGGCAACGTTAACCTCATTCACGGGGATAATATTTACTATAGACTGCCCGCCTTTCCCCTTGGTAAATAAAACCTGCCCATCTAATAAAGCGAATATAGTGTGATCTTTACCCAAACCAACATTTTTGCCGGGCTTCCATTTTGTACCACGTTGGCGAACAATAATATTTCCTGCAAGAACTTCCTGACCACCGTAACGCTTAATTCCAAGACGCCTGCCAACCGAATCGCGACCATTTCTAGAACTACCACCTGCTTTTTTATGTGCCATAATTTATCTCCTGAATTTTTAGTAAAGCCTAAGCCGCTTTAATGTTAGTAATTTGAATCATTGTCAAATTCTGACGATGACCCTTTTTACGACGATAATTCTGGCGACGCTTTTTCTTAAAAACAGTGATTTTAGACCCTCTTGTTTGGGCAATAACCTTTGCTTCTACGGCGGCACCCTTAACTAAAGGCTCTCCAAGGGTTGATTTTTTGCCATCAGAAATCATCAACACGTCTTCTAATTTCACTTTATCGCCTTCTTTTGCATCCAACTTTTCAATAAAAAGTTTATCGTCTTTTTGAACTTTGTACTGCTTTCCACCAGTTTTTATAACTGCAAACATTTTTTTAATCCGTTTATTTTGTTTTGTGCAAGTATGCTGCAACAAGAAGTACAAAACCCCTTGCAGCCGATGGAAATAACCATATACAAGTTGTCTTGTCAAGAAATATAAAATAACTTTTAGCATAAAATAATAAATATTTTATGGGGCATAATAATCAAGAATATGGGTTATTTAGTTATATTATTTAGTTACAT
>JALTAZ010000044.1 GCA_027075555.1 Micavibrio sp. | reverse complement strand
TAGAACGCCAATGCAGACTTTACTTGATGGTAAACAAATCTGGATGGAAAAATTTGTAGATCAAATTTAGCCTAACAGTCGCCACGTTAATTTCGGTAACTGTCAGATCATGTTTGAACCATTACAATTTTAATATTTAAGCCGCATAGCATATATGTAGTATGTAGTGCGGTGTCAAGAACTTTACTTCAACGCTCAAAAGATGTATAACTTTGTATTCGAAGAACGATAATAAACAAAATATAGTTACAAATATGGGGGGACTCATGCTTATGAGGTCAGGTTTACGGGATGTTGTTGAGTCTAGCAGCTCTCAATTTAATGTTATAGAAGAGTTTTCAGACCTTACACCGCGTCGTAAGGTTTTGCTATGCGATCACCTTTTTACCGAAGGTCGTCAGGCTTTTTATAATACTGTAGAGCTTTTGTGGCCACAAGCGACTCGTGAAGATGCAAAACGCTTAGAGAAGTTTTTATATTCTCTTAAAAACAGATCACACTAGCAATAGCTATATTCATAGGAATAAATTCTTGACATATATTGTCGTATATGTTTAAAGTTTAACTTAACAACGCCATGGTTACGTTTTTTCTAAGCCCCTTTTTTTGAAGCGGGCTTTTTTGTTATCAAGATTTTAAGGAGCTATATTTAAATGTTAATAGAACTAGGACGCACGGGGCAAGAGCATCAAGTTGTTACTGCGCCGAAATTTACACCAGCAAGTTTACATCCTGTATTTTTACTAGATGGAGATAATTATTCATCACCTTCATTATGGCAAAATAAAGCAATTTACTGGCCAAGTGTTGAGCAAGATATAGCTGCTTTACAACCCATAATAAATTTAGGAGAAGTTAAGTTTGATGGTGTTGATGATTATATGACAGGGGGGTATTATAATTATGGGGCTAAAAATGTTCAAACTCTTCCTGATGGCGCTGGGTCTGATACTGGTAAGGGGATTACAGGTACAGGACTTGCTTATGATGCTAAAACAGATAGCTTTTGGATGTCAAATCATGGGCAGGCTTTAAGTTTTGATCCTTATACTCCAAGTATTATGAATATAAGTAAAGACGGTTTTACAAAAATTAGTGAGCTTGTTTTTACAAATCAATTCCCTGATATGCGCTCAATTCAAGGGATAAGCGTGGATAAAAGCGATGATACGCTGTGGATTGCTTCAAAGGTAGAGGGGCTTATTCGCCATATTTCAAAAACAGGCACTGATCTAGGTTATATAACAGTTGATGCCAACCCTAATGGTCTGGCTTATGATGGTTCTAATGACACGCTGTTGGTTTTATATGATAATGCACAAGTTAAGCGCTATGACGCTTCAAATGGTGCATATATCGAAACCGTAGTAACTCTAAGTGTTCCAAATATAGATCATTTATATCTTGATGAGGGTAATAATATTTTATGGATATCACGGGGAATTAACGGTGAAAAATCAGGGGTTGTGGCCTATGATATAGATAGTGGAGTTACTTCAGATCAAATAAGCCTTCCTGATAGCACAGAAATTGAAGGTATATATCTTGATGGCTCAACGCTTTATGTTGTAAATAACGGATATTTCCATAGCGGAACTATTAACCAGTTGCAAATCTATCCATTTGATAATTCAGGAGTTGTTTCAACCGTTAAGTCTGCATATTCACAAATGCAGTTTGGTTTTGTACTTAAAATAGGCTCAATAGCGACTGCTTCTGAAACTATATTAGCCCTAGGTGATCCATTAGTAGGGCGGGGATTTGCAATATATGTTGTTGGCGGTACGAATAATATTTTTAGGATAATGATAAATGATGGTGTTGCGCCAATAGAATCTGTTGATATTTCTTGTTCTAATGCCCTTACATCTTATTCAACTATTATGATAAGAATTGATTTTGCAGCAAGGGCTTTAAGCCTTTATCAAAATGGAATCTATCAAGGCATGGGAAATTTTAGCACGGCCATATCTCCATTTTTATCATATAATAATTTATCTATTGCAGGATCGCCCGATGGTTCTAGGGCAATAGATATAGATATTAAAGATATTTGCGTTACTGACTATTTGCTAGATAGTTCTCAAAATAACAACCTTGGAAATTATTATGCAGCAGAGCATGGCTTAATATGGAGTAATATGTAAACAAGATGTGAGATGTAAAAAAAGCCAAAATCTATTAGCAATAACTAATATTACGGACAAAATACCGCCTATCTTGGCGGTATTACACATTTTGAAAAGATAACTTGAAAATATAAATAGTCATTAAAATTGGGGATCCCAATCATCTTCATCAATATCATATTCAATGACTTTATCTCTGATAGATGTGCTTTTTGCTTCTTCAGGTTTTAGATCTGGATTATTATCGATATCTCTGCTCTTTTCCTCCCAATCGGATAGGAAAGACTCGCCACCCCCAACAGGGATTTTATGAGGTGCTAGTATATCATCATCTTGTTCTGGTTTTTTATGGCTCATTTTTAAAAATCTCCTTCATGGTTTTATTAAACTGGTGCTGGCATATCGTTATCATAGTCATAATCAGCGCTGGTGTCTAATTCATAACAATGATTAAGCAAATGCTCTATTCTTGATCTTTCTTCTAATAGTTCTTTATACGATTCATTCATGAAACATTCATGGGCAGGATTTATCTTCATTCCTTCAATAATTTCTATTCTTCCATTATAATCAACACTAACAGGAAGACCAAATATCACACCTTCATCAATGCCATAAGAACCGTTTGAGGGCACACCCATGCTTATTATGCGCCCTTGTGTACCATGAATCCAGTCATTCATGTGACTTAAAGCCGCCCAAGCAGCAGATGATGAAGATGTTTTTTTACGAAGGCTACCAATTTCTTGCCCCCTTTTTTGTATAGAAGGGGTAAAATTTTTAGTGTACCAGTCACCAGGTAAGTCTTGCAATATTTCCCTTCCTCTATAGCTGGCGTTATCAAGGTTGGGAACAAGAGATTCGCTATGATTGCCCATGGCAAAGGCATTTTCAATCATATTAGGAGGTATGTTTAGCTTACAACCTGCCTTGGCTTTCATTCTTGTTGTATCTAAATACATCAAACTTGTAACAGAATTTGGTTCTAAATCAGGGGTGTAGCTGTTAACAATAAGGGCATTCGTATTTGCGGGATTTCCGACAACTAGAATTTTTGCATCACGCTTTGCAAAATCGTTAATTGCTTTTCCCTGCTGGGTAAATATCCCTGCATTAGGTTCAAGAACAGAGCTTCTTGGTTGATCTGGTTTTCTAGGAATTGATCCAAGGAGAAACGCACAATCAATATCTTCGAATAGTTCCTCAAGGTTATCGGTGGCTCTGATATGTGTGATTGCGCCATGATCCCTAAGTTCTTTTGCTAGGCCAGCCATTTTTTGCGCCTGTAGCTGATCATCAATATTTCTTACATATAACTTTAATTCTATAGGACGATCATCTTTATTTAACATGCCTTTTGCAATATCAGGCATAAGGTGGCTAGCTATGCTTCCTGTTGCACCTGTTATAGCAATGCGGAATGGGTCACTTTTATTTGAATATGCCATATCAGCCCTCATTGTAATTTTATTACTAAATAAGTGGTTTTATTTGAATTTCATTTTAATTAGGTGATTTCAAAAATACAAAGAAAATTGTTAAGTTTATGCAAATTTTGTTTGTGCAATGCAGCGCAGTTATGCAAAAATTGCATAGCAGGATTGCGCATAGTTGGGGCAATATTGAAGGTTTTGTTAGGATTATAGTGATTTGGTTTTATTTTAGGATAAGGAGCAAGTGACAAAGCGTAATAACCTATATGAGGAACGCGACAACAAAGCAATAAAATAAATGCAAGTTACTATAATTAGATTTATGACTATGAAATTATAAATTTTATTAGGCAGACAAAAACGGCATGGGAATTATTCCAATAAGCCTTGCCGACTAGGCAAAATTAAAGTAAGGAAACTATGAAAGCGCAGGGGAAGCAGCTAATTCAGCACTCTTACCTGTAAGCCATTGCCCGACTTCTGCGACATCTTCTGTAAATTCTGTAAAGCCCTCTAGTGGAATTTTCAGCATATCAGCTCTTGAAGCGCCCTCAGCTCCTAAATTTGCCAGAGCTCCAACTCCACCATCAAGCATAGAATATGCCGACAACGCACCATAAGCAGTCACAACCGGAGCTACAATTCTGAATGCGCCCTTAGCCGTACCTTTTACCGAGTTCCAAACACTCTTTCCAGCGCCTTCTACTTTGTCCGCTACATTTCCAACTGGATCTGTCATTATAACCTACCTTTTCACCCTAAAACAATCAAAAGTAATTCCGCTTTTGGTTATTCTAGCATGATGATTTTTATGAAGGCAAGTTTTTTTAAAATCTTTTAAGCTGCACTCTTAGTATTATTGTCAATGTTTAATGTTTTTTTCAGGAATTTTCCTGTGTAACTAGAATTTACAGAGCATATTTCCTCTGGTGTGCCCGTGGCAATGATTTCTCCGCCCTTATGTCCGCCCTCATGCCCTATATCAATGATATGGTCTGCGGTTTTTATAACATCTAGATTATGCTCTATAACAACTACGCTATTACCCTGATCCACTAATTTATGAAGAACTTCTAGTAATTTACGCACATCTTCAAAATGAAGTCCAGTTGTTGGCTCATCAAGTATATATAAAGTTTTTCCAGTTGAGCGTTTTGATAGCTCTTTAGAAAGTTTTACTCTTTGTGCTTCACCTCCTGATAAAGTGTTAGCTTGCTGTCCAACTTTGATATATCCAAGCCCCACATCTTTAAGTGTTTGCATCTTTTCCTTTATTAAAGGAACGGATTCAAAGAATTTTGCGGCCTCTTCAACGCTCATATCTAGAACATCAGATATGGATTTATCCTTAAATTTAACTTCTAAGGTTTCCCTGTTATAGCGCCGACCATTGCAGTTATCGCACTGAACATAAATATCAGGAAGGAAATGCATTTCTATTTTTATAACGCCATCACCTTTGCATGATTCGCATCTGCCACCTTTAACATTAAATGAAAAGCGCCCTGCCTTATATCCGCGCGCCTTTGCTTCAGGCAGGCTTGCAAACCATTCGCGTATTGGTGTAAATGCTCCAGTATAGGTAGCAGGATTAGAGCGCGGCGTGCGCCCAATAGGGGACTGGTCTATATCAATTACTTTATCTATATGCTCTAATCCTTTGATTTCTTTGTAAGGCAAGGGCTGTTCTTTTGATTTCATAAGTTCGCGGCTAGTTGCGCGGTAGAGCGTATCTATTGTAAATGTTGACTTTCCAGATCCTGAAACCCCTGTAATACATGTAAGTGTGCCCAATGGTATTTTTGCGGATATATTTTTAAGGTTATTGCCTTTTGCGCCAATTACCTCAATATATTGTTTATTTTTGGCTTTGCGACGTTTTTTAGGAACAGGAATTTTCTTTTCTGCGCGCATATACTGCGCGGTAATACTGTCTTTGTTTTTAAAAACGTAATCAGGAGTTCCGCTAGCGACTATTTCACCGCCATGGATTCCTGCTCCTGTGCCCATATCTATTAAAAAGTCTGCGCTACGTATTGCATCTTCATCATGTTCAACCACTATAACGGTATTTCCAATATCACGTAATCTTTTTAGTGTTTTTAGTAACCTGTTATTATCGCGTTGATGCAGCCCGATTGATGGCTCATCAAGAACATATAAAACTCCTGTTAGACCAGATCCTATTTGCGATGCCAATCTTATACGTTGGGATTCGCCTCCTGATAATGTTCCTGATGAGCGTGATAGAGTTAAATAATCTAATCCGACATCTATTAGAAATTTAAGACGATCATCAATTTCTTTTAATATTTTCTCTGCGATTTTATTTTGCTGATTTGAGAGCTTACAAGGAAGATCTTTAAACCATTTATGTGCCTCTAATATGCTCATATCGCTTATATTAGCTATATTTAAGCCGTCTATTTTAATGGCAAGAGGTTCTTTTTTTAGGCGTAATCCTTGGCACTTATCGCATGGTAGTTGAACCATAAAGGCAGATAATTGCTCTTTGGTTGAGTTGCTATTTGTTTCAACTATGCGTCGCTTTAGGTTATTTATAACTCCTTCAAAAGGTTTATTGCTTTTCCAGACGCTATCATTTTTGCTTCTATATGTTGTGGCTATAACAGTATTGCCAGATCCATATAACATGATTTCTTTATGCTTTTGCTCTAGATCTTTCCATGGGGTGTTTATATCGAAATTATAATTATCAGCAACGGCTTGCATTGCTTGCATGTAAAATGGTGCGAAATTTTTTGACCATGGTACTATTGCTCCTTGAGCAATTGATTTATTTTCATCAGGCACTATAAGCTTTTCATCAAAATCTTGCTTTATTCCCAATCCATCGCAGCTAGGGCATGCCCCATGGGGGGAGTTAAAAGAGAATATTCGTGGCTCAATCTCAGCAATGGTAAAGCCTGATACGGGGCAGGCAAATTTTTCAGAAAATAATACTTGTTCTATTGTTAAGGCATCTTCGGCAATTACAAGACCATCGGCCAAATTTAAGGCGGTTTCTACTGAATCCGCAAGCCGTTTTTGCAAAGTTTCTTTTTGCGTATGCCTGATTATAATGCGGTCAATTACGATCTCTATATTATGTTTTAATTTTTTATTGAGTGCTGGTATTTCATCTATTTCATAAATAGTGCCGTCAACTTTAACTCGCCCAAAGCCTTTTGCCTGTAGCTCTTTGAATTCTTTTTTATATTCGCCTTTTCGCCCGCGTACTATTGGCGCAAGAATATAGATTTTAGAGCCATCTTCCATGTCCATTATCTGATCGACAATCTCGCTTACTGTTTGGCTTGTTATAGGTTTTCCTGTTTCAGGGGAGTAGGGAATTCCTACGCGCGCCCAAAGCAGGCGCATATAATCATATATTTCAGTAACTGTACCAACGGTAGAGCGGGGGTTTTTGCTTGTAGTTTTTTGCTCAATAGAAATGGCTGGGGAAAGCCCCTCAATGCTATCAATATCGGGTTTTTGCATCATTTCCAGGAATTGACGGGCATAGGCTGAAAGGCTTTCTACATATCTGCGTTGTCCTTCTGCATATATTGTATCAAAGGCAAGTGACGATTTACCAGATCCCGATAGCCCTGTTATTACCACAAGCTTATCTCTTGGTATGTCTATATCGACATTCTTTAGGTTATGTTCCCGTGCACCGCGCACACTTATTTGTCTAAGCATAGGGCTATTTATGGAGAATTTTTTTTTACGGCGCAATGATTAAATGTAATCTTTATATTGACCTTATACTAGCGTGCGTATCTTATATGACTGCTCTTATACGATTATTTAATTACGATTATTTAATCCAAATACAAATTATGTTCTGCTGATTGTTGTTCTTCAAGTTTCCTGTGGGCGATAACTTTTTTCTCATACATTATTGCATCGGCTCTTTCAATTGCAGATTCTGCGGTTTCCCCCTCATTTACAATCACCTTTCCAGCCGCGGCTCCAATGGGGTACTTATCACCATCAGAGCCTTGGAATATAACACCGCCATCAAAAAGATTTTCAAGTTTTGCCAATTCATCATCAAAATTATGATTGGGATTATCATTCATCATTACAATGACAAATTCATCACCACCTATACGGCTTATAAGATCACTTTTTCTAAATGTTTCTTTTAGTTTATCAGCAACAAGCCGAAGTGCATTATCACCTTCTTTATGACCTAATGTATCATTTATAGGCTTAAATTTATTTAAATCCATAAATATTATGGCGCATGAATGTTCGTTGCGCTGGGCATATGAAATCCTTGCATCGGCAAAATCCATTATGCCTGTTCGGTTCAAAAGACCTGTAACTTGGTCTATTGTTGCAAGTTCTTCATTTTTATCTGCTTGAAATTTCAGGACTGCGGCATCTTGAGCAGCTTCTATAAAATTGCTGGCAACTTTTAAGGATAATTCACTTGGATTTTGTCTAGCTAACTCAATGGCAGAGGTACAAGCAGAGATATAAAATTCTATTTGCTCTTCTTCCATGCCAGTAGATTGAAGCATTCTTTGTGCCTCAATCCTTGACTTTTCCAGAGATTCAAATTTCTTTGATAGGTCACTCATTTCTTAAATTATCACCCAGCTTTTTTTACAGAATCTACGCCTATTATATGGGCGCTGTCAAGTTTTACTAATTTATGTATATTGATAGTAGTATAGTCGTTAGTAATATATAATATTAGTAACGTGTGATGTATGTGTATGCACAATAATTACCAATTTGGGTTATGCAGCGTGTTTTTTGCCAATCATTCCACAATATTTGCATAAATTGCAATTAAATGGCTTTAGAATCATTTGCCGGCGGTCTATACTCAGATTCTATTGTTAAAAGTTAGTGGAGTATAAAACGTGGCAGGCAGCGTCAATAAAGTTATATTAATTGGAAATTTAGGTGCAGATCCTGATATAAGGACGATGCAGTCAGGAGATAAGGTTGTTAACTTATCTGTTGCCACATCTGAAAGCTGGAAAGACAAGGTGACAGGTGAGCGCAAGGACAAAACTGAGTGGCATCGCGTTGTTATATTTAATAAGGGGCTTATAAATATATGTGAAAGATACCTAAAAAAAGGTTCTAAGGTTTATATAGAAGGTCAAATTGAAACTAGAAGCTGGGAGCAAAATGGAGAGAAGAAATATACAACTGAGATTGTATTGCGCCCATATCGCGGAGAGCTTACCATGCTAGATAGTCGTGGCGCAGGCGCAGGAGCGTATGATTCTGGTGGTCAGCATTTTAATGATGGTAGCTCTTCGGGTTATGATAGCGGTAATCCTGCTTCTGCTCCGCAGGCTCAATCACAACCACATTCTGTTGACATAATGGATGATGAGATACCATTTTAAAATAGTTATTTATACGTTTTTGTATCAAAGTTACTAGAATTATAAGGAATAAACGTTATGAAGTTTTCTAAAAAGTTTATGTTATTACTATCTGTCTTGTTTATAGGTGGAGTGTTAATCTCTGATCAGGGTATTGCACAAAATAATGAGGCCGTTAATGCCGATGACATTTTATCAAAAAAAGTTGAAGCAAAAGAAGAAGAAAAATCCGGTAGCACGTCAGAGGCAAATTCAGAGGTAAATAGCGCAATAGAAAAAGGGTTAGCTGAAGCTAGGGCAGAAAATGAGGATAAGAAAATATTGGCTGAAAAAGTTGCTTTAGCTAAAAAAATGCACCAAATCAGATCAACTAGGGTACAGGTTGATTCTGCTGTTAATCGAGCGGCTCAGAATTTGCCATCATTTGAGCGTGAAAATTTCATAGTATTGATGAAATCTATGCTAAATTACAATGCTATAGAGAGAATATCTATAGATGCTATGGTTGAAACCTATACTTTGGTAGAGCTTAGATCTATGGTCGAATATTTCAGCAAGCCGGAGGCGATAAGCGCCTCTAAAAAGGTTTCAAGCTGGGCGAGAGTGGTTCAGCCAGAGATAGTACGCATGATTGATCGGGCGATGATGCGTATTAAAACAGGGCAGTAATCTTAATAAATATATAAATTTATAATTGAATAATTGATGAGTGTATTTAGAACATGAGCGATGATGATATAACTTCTGAAAATCCAAATGCGCAGTCTCCTACTATAGCCCTTGAAGATGAGATGAAACAATCTTACCTTGATTATGCTATGAGTGTTATAGTAAGCCGTGCATTGCCAGATGTACGCGATGGTTTAAAACCGGTTCATAGACGCATTTTATATGCGATGAAGGTTGGTGGCTATACATCAGATAAAACCTATAAAAAATCTGCACGCATTGTTGGTGATGTTATGGGTAAATATCATCCACATGGTGATTCTGCGATTTATGATTCGTTAGTTCGCATGGCGCAGCCTTGGTCGCTTCGTTTGCCCTTGATTGATGGGCAGGGGAACTTTGGTTCTATGGATGGGGATTCGCCGGCGGCTATGCGTTATACAGAGGCTCGCTTGGAAAAGGCTGCTGAGGCTGTTTTACAGGATATAGACAAAGAAACCGTTGATTTTCGTCCAAACTATGATGAAAGTGAAAAAGAGCCTGTTGTTTTGCCTTCGCGCATACCAAATTTATTGGTAAATGGTGCAGGCGGTATCGCCGTTGGTATGGCGACTAATATACCTCCTCATAATCTTGGCGAAGTTATTGATGCTTGTTGTGCTTTTGTTGAAAATCCAGAGATAACAACTGAGGAACTTATGCAGTTTATCCCTGGACCTGACTTTCCAACAGGTGGTTATATATTAGGGCGCTCTGGGATAAATTCTGCTTATAGAACGGGAAATGGTTCGATTAAGATGCGTGCCAAGACCTCTATTGAGGAGATAGGTAAGCGTGAAGCAATCATTGTTCATGAGATTCCCTATCAGGTTAATAAGGGTAAGCTGTTAGAGCGTTTGGGCGAGGTTGGTCGTGAGAAGATAGTTGAAAATATACATGAAATACGCGATGAATCCGATCGTGATGGGGTTAGAATTGTTATAGAGCTTAAAGCTGGTGCTGTTGCTGATGTTGTTTTGAATCAGCTCTTTAAATTTACGGCTTTGCAAACTAATTTTTCATGTAATATGGTTGCACTTTATAATAACAAGCCTCAAATACTGCTTTTATCAGATATGATTGGGGCATTTGTTAAATTTCGTGAAGAAATCATTACCCGCCGTACTATCTATGAACTTGGCAAAGCCCGTGATAGAGCGCATGTTTTAGCTGGTTTGGCTGTTGCTGTTGCAAATATTGATGAAATTATCGCTGTTGTTCGTAATGCCCCTAATCCTAATATTGCTAAGGAAGGGTTATTGGCTCGCCGCTGGCCTGTTCACGATATAGGAGCGTTAATAGATCTTATTGATGATCCAGAGCATATGGTTGAAGATGATGGCACATACCAGATGTCAGAAATTCAGGCCAAAGCTATTTTAGATTTGCGTTTACATAAATTAACAGGTCTAGAGCGTGATAAAATTGGTGATGAGCTTAAGGAAATTACAGATCTTATTGCTGAATTATTATTTATACTTCGTGATCGTAATAAGTTACTGCAAGTTCTTGTTGATGAGCTTAAAGAGGTAAAAGAGCGTTTTGGCACGCCACGTCGTACCGAATTGGTTGATGCCGAATTTGAAGTGGATATGGAAGACCTTATCCAACGTGAGGATATGGTAGTTACTATCACTCATGGTGGGTATGTCAAACGCGTTCCGCTTGATACTTACCGCGCTCAGCGCCGCGGTGGTAAGGGACGCTCTGGTATGTCTATGAAAGATGATGATTTTATATCGGATCTTTTTATTGCCTCAACTCATACCCCGATTTTGTTTTTTACTTCACGCGGTATTGTTCACCGCATGAAAGTATATCAATTACCTTTATCAACACCACAAAGCCGTGGAAAAGCCCTTGTGAATTTGCTTCCACTTGAAAAGGGGGAGAATGTAAATGTCTATTTGCGTATGCCCGAAAGTGAAGATTTATGGGATAAACTAGATATTATGTTTGCAACTAGCCATGGTTCGGTGCGTCGCAATAAGTTATCTGATTTTAAAAATATTCGCTCTAACGGTTTAATAGCAATGAAACTTGGTGAGGGGGAGAGTCTTGTTTCTGTAATGATATGTAAGGAAGATGAAGATGTTATGCTAGCAACTCGTATGGGTAAGGCTATACGTTTTCCTGTTACTGATATACGTGTGTTTTCTGGTCGTACATCCACAGGGGTTCGTGGAATTAAGCTAGCTCAAAAGGGCGATGAGGTTATTTCCATGTCAATTTTGCGTCATGTTGATATTACTCCAGACGAGCGCAGCGCATATCTGAAGATGGCAGGTCAGCTTATTGGTGATGATATAGATGGCGTGGATGTAAACGAAACACATTATCAGCTATCCCAAGAACGTTTCCAGGAATTGCTGGAAAAAGAGCAAATTGTTTTGACTGTTTCTAATAAGGGCTTTGGTAAACGCACATCGGCCTATGAGTACCGTGTATCAGGTCGTGGAGGGCAGGGCGTTGCTAATATGGCTTTGACTAAAAAGAATGGTGGTGAAGTTGTTGCAACATTTCCTGTGACAGATTCTCATCAAATTATGCTCGTAACTGACAAGGGGCAGTTAATTCGCACTCCAGTAGAAAATGTTCGTATAACAGGGCGTAGCGCACAAGGGGTCACAATATTCAAGGTCGGAAGTGATGAAAATGTGGTTTCAGTGGCATGGCTAGTGCAAGATGATAATGATGATGATAACATTTTGCATGAGGAAACAAATGGTATAGATAATGATGAAGTTCCTTTTGATATTAAAGAAATGCCTTCAGATACAAGCGACAATGCAGAAATAAAAGATAGTTAGCAATTAAGGGGAGTAAATGCCTCAGGGTAAATTTATAACTGGCATATATCCAGGATCATTTGACCCTGTAACAAAGGGGCATTTACATTTAATTAGACGTGCTAGCCGCATGGTTGATAAATTGATTATCGCCATTGCTACTAATTCACGAAAGACACCTTTATTTACAGATTATGAGCGTTTAGAGATGCTGCGTATTGATATTGATAATATGCTTGATAAAGGGTGCGATATAGAAATATGTTCCTTTGATGGGCTTTTAGTTGAGTTCGCTAGAGAGGTTAATTCATCTTGTATTATAAGAGGTCTTCGCGCTGTATCTGATTTTGAATACGAATTTCAAATGACGGGTATGAACGCCAAGCTAGATCCTGATATTGAAACTTTATTTTTGATGGCGGCGGATAAGTGGCAATTTGTTTCCTCCTCCTTTGTTAAAGAAATTTCAAGCCTTGGCGGAGAAGTTGATGAGTTTGTAACCCCGCAAGTTGCAAATAAATTGAATAAAAAATTTAAAAAATGTAATTGAATACTTGACGGCATGATGTGAAATCCATATTGTGCAGCAACTCGGGCGATATACGCTTGCAACTATATGGTAAGATCGCTTAGCTCAGCCGGTAGAGCAACTGACTTTTAATCAGTAGGTCGAGGGTTCGAATCCCTCAGCGATCACCACTATTTTCCTAATCATTACAATACTTTAGCCGGAAATAATAAAACCTAAAAATATACTGTTTTCGCCCTAGCTACTTGGCTGGCTACTTGAGGAAAAATCGGGATATATCCCGATTTGAAACATTTTATTATTTTTGTGGATAACTTTGATCTATTCAGGTTGCCTATACATATGTGGACTTTTAATCTACTCATGCAGGTCTTTAAGATAGAACGCTATACGGGTAGAGTTATTTCTTTTGGATAGTTTTTGCGGTTTTGGAAATGTTCCGCGTGCAATGCGGCGACTTATTTCTTGCCTGGAGATACCACATAACCTTACCGCGAGCTTGAAGGGAATGAGGGCGTTACTCTGGATCATAAGCGCCGCCGTTACTTGCGCTTCAAAATCCGCTTTAATGCTTATAATATTATCCATGGGACAATCCTTTCCATCTTTGGAAGCGATGTGGTCATTACCACACATATTGTTTTGTACCCATTTTGAATTAGAAGCTTAAACGCTTGATGCGATGATGTGGCTATACATCTCAAATATAACCACGCCTCTACTTTAAAGCTTACGCCCTGTTTATTAACAATTAGTTAATTCTTGCCATGAAAACCTTATCCAGAGCCATATTCCAAACTTCACGATCAATGTTTATCTGTTTGTATTGACTCTTCCTTTTTCCCTGAAGAGCAGGGGAAAGCTATTTCCGCCTTATGGTGTGAACATTAGCCCGCAGGCGGCTCGTATCAAATTATTTTTCCCGTCAGAACATCTAAGTCCACCAAAGCGGTCAAGGTGTTCTAGCCGGTCCCCCAGAAAATAATTTGACACAAACCTAGTGCCTTACGGGCTTTTTACTGTTCACAAGGCCGGAAATTCCTCCGGCTCTTTAGATAAAGGAACAGTAGATCATGTCAAACAACATATATAAAATCGTTACCGATCAGATCATTAAACAGCTTGAACATGTTGATCCATCCGACTTCAAAAAACCATGGTTCGCAATAGGGCACTCGCCAGTTAACCTTAGAGGCACGGCTTATCGCGGTATAAACCACATACTGCTTTCACATTCAGGCTACCAGTCCAATATCTGGGCAACCTTCAAACAATGGAAAGAAAAGGACTGCATCGTTTGCAAAGGCGAGAAGTCACAGATTGTCGTCTTGTGGAAATTCTTTGATGAAACCGATGAGAGCGGTAATAGCACAGGCAAGACCGGCGCGGTGATGACACGATATTTCCGCGTATTCAACTCCGATCAAGTTGACGGCGATTATGCCAGAGACGCAGAGCAGAAATTCAAAGACAAGCTCTTAAACCATGATCCTATCAAGGAAGCGCAAAGCTTCGTAGAGAACTATACAGCCAATGAATACTTACCGGTTCGTAATTCAGATCGAGCATATTACGCAGGCGGTATTCGTGAACACATAGCTATGCCGGAAATCGGGCAGTTTAATTCACCGGAGTTATTTTACAGTGTCTATGCCCATGAAATTACTCACAGCACAGGAAACAATAATCGCTTGAACCGTGATATGAGCGGCCGCTTTGGCGATCAGGCATATTCCTTCGAAGAACTGGTTGCCGAGCTTGGCAGTGCCATGATTTGTGGATCACTTGGCCTTGAACAGCAGCCACGCCTTGATCATGCGCAGTACATCAAAGGCTGGTTATCAAATTTACGGAACGATCCTAAATTTATCATCAGCGCTGCTAGCTGCGCACAAAAAGCTGCTGACTACGCGCTGCAAAGTGCCGAGGTGCAAATCTGTTTAGGGAGCGTCACGTCACTTTAAAAAACAAATAGATTGATATTCAATCAGAGCAAAGCCAATAACCATTTCTTGCGGTATTAAAATGAATTTTCCAATTCGCATTTCTATATTCAATAGAACAAATATACGTAGTGTGTCTTAAACAACCCCTTTGATTCGTCAATTCATAATCTAGAGATAGCCGAAAATTCCCTTCTTTTGTCAAAGAAGTTTCAATTTGTTTTTCTTCTATTTTGAGCGGAGGAGCAAATTTGGGATGGTCGTTTGTATAAAAGACATACTTATCGAATTTGGTGAAAGATACGATTTCTTCTGACTTGGTGATAAAAAGTTCGGTTTCATATTTGCACTTTTCAATAAGCTGTTTCTTTAAAAGCGATCTTTCTTCTTGCACACTTGCTGCGATAACAGAATTGGCAATTCCGAAAAAAAGAAATGTAAGTGATAAAAATCGCATTGTTATTCTTTCGTCATTATTATCCTCTATTTGTAACAATAATATTTCGATACCGTCAAACAACGTCACGCAATTGGATATTTACCACGCGCTTTCAAAATAGCCAAAACGCTGAATGCTGATTACAACGCGATAGCCACACCCGCGTGGCAAGAATTGCTAGAGCCATCATCGCGGACGCACGAACGCTCTAATCGTAATTGAACGAGTAGGATTTGTCGTCCCGAGTTTTTGCGTTTTCCTACCTAAATCCTCATAGATATAGCTCTGAAGTTTTATGGCTTGTGAAACCTCGCTGTATCAGGTTTTGCCACATGTCTTAAACACATTCCCTTTACATCAAGACCGCCTATTAAATTGCAGCTTTTTATGTGAACGCTACCAGACAGGCGGCTCGCATCAAATCATTTTTCCCGTCAGAACATCTAAGTCCGCCAAAGTGGACAAGGTGTTCTAGTCGGTCCCCCACAAAATAATTTGACACGATCCTTATACCTGCCTGGCTTGCCACGCGTCACAAGGCCGGAATTAGCCGGACTTGAAATAATAGATAAAAAGAGACGGTATGAATTGATTGTCGGCTTATGGTCGATCTGTGAGTAGAATGCTAACAGGGTAGATAGGTTACAGGGCGAATGTGCTTTTTGAGGCTCCGTTCACGAGTTG
>JALTAZ010000043.1 GCA_027075555.1 Micavibrio sp. | reverse complement strand
GCAATATAGCGTATTGCACTTGGGTCTTCTTTAGATAATAAGGGTTTTGTTTTTGGAGATTTAAGGTTCTTAAATGACAATAAACTTTGTTTTTGTGCTATATCCCACAACTTGCGCGTTTCATGTTTTTTGGGATTTGCTAGGCTATCTTCAATTATTGATATTTGTCCATATGGCAATGAACTGTTTTTTTCTAGCCTGCGATCTATATCTTTTATATCGGGGAGTTTGAAGCTAAGAACATCTTTTTTTGTTAGGTATCCTAATCCAAATAGAAATATTATGTTTGTTAAAATATTTATGCCTTGACCAAAAAATGACGGTAGGCTTAGCATCCATAGGCCAAAGAAAAGCATTATCCAAAAGAATAGGCGCCAGCTATGTAATATTATTGATTCTACAACCAATATCCTAAATGCTTTCCTGCGCTTTTTATCAAGCGCGCTTATGTAGGGTCTGTTATCATTATCTAGAGGATCAAGCATGCCTAGAGGATATCCTGTTTTTTCTAATTACCCAAGATTTTCTATTAAATAACTAAGTTTTTTTCCTTTATTTTATTATTTTATTTTTCTTTAAAGCCAGTCTGGAATATTTTCGCGAATCATTAACTCATCTATGCTTTGTGCCTTGCCTATTGTGCAAATTTTATTGCCATCAATCAGTATTTCTGCTGGTAATGGTCGCGAGTTATAATTTGAAGCCATTGAAAATCCATAAGCACCAACAGATTTAATAACAACCAAATCGCCTTTATGCAATGTAGCTATCTCATGATTTTTGTTAAAAATATCTCCGCTTTCGCAAATATGTCCAACTACATCGTATATACGTTTTCCTTTATTATGATCAATAACAGGGGATATATCATGATAAGCATCATAAAGGGTAGGTCGTATTAAGTCATTCATACCAGCATCAAGAACAGCAAATTTTTTGGATGGTGTTTGTTTAATATATTGAACTTTTGTTAGTAATATCCCTGCATTACCAACCATATAACGACCAGGCTCCATCTGTATTTGTGTATCTAGTGGTAATATTATATCTCTTACCAACTTAGCATATTCGTTGAGGTTAAGAAGAATTTCATTATTGTAGTTTATTGGAAAGCCTCCACCTATATCTAAGTGAGTTACTTTATGTCCTGCTGATCTAAGGGTTTTAACAAGGTCAGCAAGCCTTTCAAAGCCAGGTTTAAAGGCATCGCTTTGTACAATTTGAGAGCCAATATGTATTGATACGCCAACAGGATTTAAGTGTTGCATTTCTTTGGCAATCTCATATAATTTTAAAATATCTTCTTTTGTATTACCGAATTTATCATCTTTACGCCCAGTGGATATTTTACTATGACCTCCACCACTTATATTAGGGTTTAGACGAAAAGCAACATTGGCGGTTTTTCCCATGTTTTTTGCTTGCGTATTTATGCTGTATAATTCATCAGGAGATTCGATGTTAAATTGCAATATATCTGCTTTAAGACATGCTTTTATCTCAGCATCGCTCTTACCAAAGCTGGTGGAAATTATTTGTTTTCCACTAAATCCTGCTTTTAACCCCCTTGCCAATTCGCCTTCAGATACAATTTCAAGACCACTTCCTAAGTTCTTTAGTATTTTTATTATTGCAATATTAGAGTTGGCTTTACAGGCATAGCAAAGCAAAGGCTGCTTATCGGCGGGAAGTGCTTGCTCTAAAGCAGACTTTAGAGCTTTATATTGCTTGCGAATAACTGAAGCGCTATAGACATAGCAAGGGGTTGCATATTTTTTTGCGACATTTGTAAGGGAAATATTATCGATATGTAAAACGCCGTTGCGCTTGTGAAAGCCTGATTCTATATTACTCATGGTAGAAAGTCCTATAAGTCTTTGTTTTCCATGCCTGGCTTTGGATCGGTTGATATGTCAGGGTAGGTGTTTGGGAAAGTATCAAGCTCTATTCCTTCGGGAGGAGCAACATGAGCCGGCTTAATACCACAGGAGCTAAGTAATAAGGTATTTACACATAATAGAATATATATAGAATATTTAAATATTTTCATTTTTATGTCCTACATTTAGAGTATATTCTATGTACCTTGTAATAGGTAAAAAGAAAACCCTTAATGCAAACAAACTATTGTTAAACTAAGGTCAGGGAAGTTTAAGGTCATTTTTGGTTTAAAGTTAGGTTAATAAAATGTCAGGGTACGAAACTACTTTTCAAAAATATTTGCTTACAGGTGGTATAGTTGTAGTGCTGATATTTGCTGCTTTTGCGAATTATATGCGCGATACTATTGCTTTGGAAAAGGCCGAAAAAGAAGCATTTAAACGTTTTAAGAAGGTTGAAAAGCCAACTACTGATATTTATATACCTCAAATGAAGGTTGCAGGCCCAAATGGGGAGCTTGTAGATTTACTGGATAATAAATTTTACACTGTTTTAAATATATGGGCGACTTGGTGCACTTCATGTGTTAGAGAACTTCCTGCCCTTAAAGGATTAAAAAAAATAGTATCATATGAAAAGAAATGGCGTGTTATTGCGGTATCTGTTGATGCTCCTAAGGATATTGAAAAACTTGCTAAAATGGTAGATAAACTAAAAGTAAAAGATGTCGCTGGATATTATGATGTTAATAAGGATTTACAGCGGGCCGTTAATATTAAGGGGCTGCCTATGACACTAATTCTAAATAAAAGGGGGAAGGTTTTATATATAATATATGGAGAAGCTTTCTGGTTTGAAAAGAGTATTGTAAGTTTTTTAAGGCTTATCTAAATCATATTTTTTCCCTGCGCGCACTATAGTATTTTGTTAACATTATTTTGTTAGTATTTTGCATGTCTATGCATATCGTTTTTATGGGATTATAATTATGTCGCAGGAAAATCAAGATCTTGAGAAAATAACTCAAGATCAACTAGATGCACTGGTTAACTTGCATAATCGCTTTTTAGAAGGTCGAATTGGTGGGCGTAAAGCTTTGTTGGACAATGTCGATTTGAGAGGACTTTCTTTGAAAGGTAAAAATCTTAGTCAGGCAAGTTTTAGTGGTTGCCTTATGGGGTATATGAATTTGTCATTTACTAATTTTAAGGAGGCTTCTTTATATGCTTGTGATCTAAGTAATTCCAATCTTTTCAAAACAATATTTATTCGTTCAGATTTGCGTGGAGCTAGAATAGAAAATGCAAATTTAGAAGGAGCAAATCTTGAGTCTGCTGATTTGCGCATAGGAGGAATAGCAAAAGAAGGAGTATATACAACAAGCGGTAATACTGTAAATTTTCGTGGGGCTAATCTTAGTGGTGCAAAGTTAACGGGTTCGATGGCTTCAAATGCAGATTTTTCTGATGCTGTACTCGCTGGTGCAAATATGAATAAAGCAGATCTAAGAGGGGCTACTTTAGAAGGGGCTAATTTATCAAATGCACATATTGGAGGAGCAAAACTTGATGGGGCAAATATTAAGTCTGCTATTTTTACAGGCGTTGATAAAAGTGATTTGCAAGATTTAGGTATTGATTTTTCTAGCTCTATTACAGATTACAATGTTGGCAGGTCTGTATCTGACTTACCAGAGCCATTGCCAAAAATGCTAGAATATCATCGCGATTGGTTAAAAACTCGTGGTGAGAGAGGAAAGCAGCTTGACCTTACAACAATAGATTTACGTATATTAGGGTCATTGAAGATGGAGCAGTTAACCGCAATAAAGGCGTATAATGCTATGTTTTTTGGAATGAATTTATATAAAGTACAGATGCAAAGCGCTGTTTTAAACGGCTCAGATTTTAGAGATTGTGATCTAGAAGAAGCTGACTTACGGGGGTCATCTTTTAAAGATGCAAATCTTTCAAACTCAAATCTAAGAAATGCTGATTGTGGTGCTTTAGTGCTAGGAGCTGGTGGAACAAGTCGTTTTAACCCTTGCAATTTTGAAGGAGCAAAATTACGTTATGCCGATTTCTCTGGAGCTGTACTAAAAAATGCAAATTTTAAGAATGCTGATTTATCCTTCGCAAATTTATCATCTTGCGATTTAAGGGGGGCTGATTTTTCTGGAGCAAAAATAGGTGAAACGAACCTTGATAACACAAAAACTGAAGGAGCAATATTTGACCACAGCAAAGATAGGCCAGTATTTCGTATTCCAAAATAAAATAACCAAATAAATAATATGTATGATAT
>JALTAZ010000042.1 GCA_027075555.1 Micavibrio sp. | reverse complement strand
TTTTAGATTATGGAGGAATATATTATGTCTGAAGTAAATGAAAAATTTAATACCATAATGCCTGAAACTACGGATCGCGTATTGTGTGTTCAAATTGATAGATTGATTTCTGAAGTCGGATATAAACAAAATTTTCTTCCTCGTCTTGAGAAGATGGTTAATAAATTTGGTGAGATATGTTTGTTGGTATATTATAAAAACTTTAAAGGCTGGGAGCATGATGCAGCAAAAGAAGATATGGTTTCATATGCTCAATTTGGAAAGAAAATTAAAAAATATGCTCTGGTTAACCCTCCAGAAAGCGAAATTTTTAGAAGAAAGATGATTGATGAAAATATTTCTGGTGAAACTAGAATATTTAGCGAAGAACAGCTCCAAGAGGCTATTGAATGGGTGAAATCCTAGTATTTTTATGATCGCTTTTTTAACGCTCATTCATTGCATTATTAAGCGTTTTGATAAAGGGCTTTAACAGATATTGCATAACAGTTTTTTTGCCTGTTAGAATATCAACACTTGTCACCATTCCAGGGATAATAGGCAGGATTTCCCCTTTACGCTTTAGCTTAGTTTCATAAGTTCGAAGACGGACACGGTAAAATGGATTACCTTGATCATCTTCTATGGTGTCGGCAGATATATCTAAAAGCTCTCCTTTTAGTCCACCATATATTGAAAAATCATAGGCCGTGATTTTTATAACAGCTTGTTGCCCGGGATAAATAAATGCACGGTCTTTAGGTTGTATGCGTGCTTCAACAATTAACTGGTCATCCTTGGGGACAATTTTTATCAGGTCTTCTCCAGCTCTGACCACACCGCCAACAGTGCTTACAGTAATTTCCTGAATTGTTCCAGAAACAGGGGATCTTATTTCTTTTCTTACTTTGCGCTCTTTTAGACCGCTAAGGCGCTCGCGAATTTCATTAAGTTCGTTAAGTTTTGTAGATAGATCTGCCTGAGCTTGAGTTTTTGCAGTCTGTTGTACATCTTCTATCCTTGCTTTAGCTTCTTCAATAGCTGATTTGGCGCGTGGAACACTGGATTTTAAGCCATTTAACTCTGATGTTCGTTCTTTAATGCCTCGTTCTAATTGCAATAACTCTATTTTAGGGGCAGAGCCTTTTTCAACTAATGGCTTTATCATATTCATTTCTTTGCGCTGGAGATATATAACTCCCTTAAGGTCACGAATTCTACCGTTAAGCTCATCTAGTTCCTGTTTTCTTTGGGCAAGTTGCTTTTGCAGAACTTTCTTTTGACTATCAAGTTGCAGCATATTTGCCTTAAAGGAGTTAAGCTCTTCAATTACACTTTTAGGTGCATCTTTTTTTACCTCGTCAGGAAAATCAAAATTTTTCTTCCCCGAAGCTTCAGCTTGAAGCCTGGTTATTGCTGCTAATAATCCAAGATAGCGCGCGCGATTTGCTCCAAGATCAGATGCGGCTTCAATATCACGTAATCTAACTAAAACCTGTCCTTTTTCAACAAAATCACCTTCTTTTACAAGGAATTCTTCAACTATACCAGGGTCAAGGCTCTGTAAGGCTTGTACATCGCTAGAGGGTATTATTTTACCATCGCCTCGCGTTACTTCATCAAGTTGAGCCAGATTTGCCCAGATAATAAATAATATAAAAAAAGCAAATATAGATAAAAGAAGAAGATGCTTTGATAATGGTATTTCGTCATCGGCATCAAAAAATGTTGTGGCTTTTGCCTCGGCTATATCAATTTTTTCTTTTACCCAATTTTGGCGTATAGCCCCCCATTGTTCTTGTTCATTTATTTTTTGGTCTTTTTCAGGATTAGTAGCGTTGCTAGACATTTGTTTTCTCCGCTGCTGTTCCGTATTCACGCGCCTGAAGTTTGCGTATTACTTCATCTTTCGGGCCGTATGCAACGATGCGTCCACGATCAAGTAGGATAAGTTTATCTACAAGGCTTAACATTGATCCTTTATGAGTAATTAAAATAGTAGTCCTATTTTTACAAAGTACCTCAAGGCGCTTTCTCAGGCGATTTTCAGATGCAGGGTCCATAGATGCTGTTGGCTCGTCTAATATTAAAATAGGTGGATCATATAAAAGGGCTCTGGCAATGGCTACGGCTTGGCGCTGTCCACCTGAGAGGGACTCTCCACGCTCTCCTACCTGGGTATCAAGCCCCGCCGAAGAATCTCTGAGAAATTCAAGAACCCCTGAAAGTTCTGCGGCTTTTAAAACTGCACGCTCTGGCGCCATTTCATGCCCCATAGTTATATTATCACGCACAGAACCAAAAAAAAGTTGCGGGCTTTGCTGAACTGCTCCTACGTTACGGCGTAAATCACCTGGATCAATTTGGCGAACGTCTATATTATCAATTTGAACAGAACCAGAGGTCGGCTCATAAAGATTTAGAAGTAAACGCTCCATAGTTGTTTTACCTGAGCCAACGGCGCCGATAATACCAATGCGCTCTCCTGGGGTTATTGTAAGATTAATATTATTTAAAGAGGGGGTTTCTTGGGTGGGGTATTTAAACACTACATCTTTAAATTCGACCTTGCCATTAACATGAGATAGAGATACAAAGTGCTTTCCTGCTGGTCTTTCAACGGGTTTTTTCATTAAATCATTAAGTTGTTCTAAAGCTTCGCGAGATTGATTAAGGCGAGTCATAAGGCCTGCTATTTGTGCTAATGGTCCCATAATGCGACCTGATAATATTACACAAGCAATAAGTGCACCCATAGAAATTGCACCATCTGCAATTAGGAATACACCTACAAAGACAATGCCAACACTGACGAGTTGTTGAATAAATACAGCCCAGTTTTGAGCAAACGCAGAAAGCTGTCTTGATTTTACAGCTGTATGAGAGGCTTTTTCGCTTAACTCTTCCCAGTTCCTTTGTGTATGACCTTCTGCGGCTTGAACCTTAATTGTTTCAAGCCCTATTATAGTTTCAAATAAAAGTGCATTTTTAAGTGCGCTTTCATGCATGGATTGCCGCGTTACTTTTTGTAATGGTTTTTGTAGATAAAATCCCATGCCAACGATCAGGGGGATTGCGGCCAAAGGAACAAAGGCAACAGGCCCACCGATAAGGGCGATAACACCAATAAAAATTAAAATAAATGGAAGGTCAATAAGTGCGGCCATCGTTGCAGAAGTAAAAAAGTCACGCAACGTTTCGAATTCCTTCATATTGCTGGCTAAAACCCCTGCACTTGGCGGTCTTGCAGTCATTGTCATACCCATTATTTGCTCAAAAAGCATGGCGGATATTTTAACATCTGCACGCCTTCCAGCATGATCTAAAAAATGTGCTCGTAAGTTTCGTAATATAAAATCAAATATAAAGACAATTACTATACCAAAACTTAAGGCATAAAGAGTGTCAAATGCGCTGTTAGGGACAACTCTATCATAAACATTCATAATAAATATTGAGCTAGCCAGACCAAATATATTTATCATAAGTGCGGCTATAACAACTTCTTTATAAAGTGTTTTATTCTTCCAAAATGTTGCCCAGAACCAGTTGCGCCCAGTGTCAATTTCCGCTGGACCTGCTCTATCATCACTGCGCATTGTTGGGCGAAGGAAAAAGGCATATCCTGTGTATATGGGGGTAAGCTCTTCTATTGTCATTTCCTGCTTTTCATCAGAAGTTTCAGGAAATTGTACTAGGAATTTAGTTTTGGGATGAATTGCCGTTTTTCTACCTTGGGATTTTTTAGGCTCATGCCCTTTTGGGTGTCTGACTTGCCATATAATACAGGATTGATTTTCTTCTAATGCCAAAATGCATGGTAAATTTGCCGCTATTGCCAATCCTTCTAAAGATCTTTCAACTAACTTTGCTTGAAGGTCGGCGCGCTCTGCTGCTCTGATGAATAGGGCAGGTGTTATACCAGTTGTTGGAATTGGCAGTCCCGCAGTTAGCGAAGCGGTGCTAGAACGCCTGCCATAATGACTCGCCATTATACGAAGAGATTCAACCAATGGGCTGTGTATTGCCATACGATCGGCCTGTAACGCCCAACTTTCAGAAGGTTTGCTGTGTTGGTTCATTGGTTTGCGGCTTTGTTGTTGTGCATTATTCTGATTATCATTGTTATTAACGGAAATGCCCTCCTTTTGTGGAGGGCTTTTCTTATTCACTCTGGCACAGCCTGTTTCAGGATTGCCTTTTGATTTATTATCTTCTTTTGTCACCTAGTTTTTTTAAATCCGTTTTCTAACGTTTCAAATAAATAGGTTATCGCGCCTTTTGTCTTTCTTTATATGACCATTTTTCACCAGAAGCGACAACACTTTCACGAGGATACTCCAGACCAAGTGTCGGGAGCAAGCTCCCTTTTAGTGCAAGGAGACGGTACACAGCAAGCATTTCTAAAAATTCAGAGTTTACGGCATTGCTGCGTGATACGAATAGCTCATTTTGACCATCTAAAACATCTAAAAGAGTGCGACGGTTAATGCTGAACTGATCTTTATATGCTTTTACAACTTCGACATTTGCTGCGGCTTGATTTGCAAATTGTGCGGCTCTTTCTCCTGCTGCAATCATGCTTGCCCAAGTTTGACGAACATCATTTTCAACGGTTCTTGCCGCTTGCGCTCTAGCTTCTTTTGTTTGTTGGTGACGGTGCACAAACTCACGAGCTCTGGCAACATCTGCGCCACCCCTATATAGGTTCCAGTTCACAACAACCAAGGCAGAAGCGCTGCTATCTGTTCCTTTCAGACCGCCAATATCACGTCCAGTATTTGCATTAAGCCGCAAATCCACTTGTGGATACTGGGTTGATTTTGTTCCTTGAGCCTCAGCATACGCAACTTCTATATCAGCAGTAAAAATATCAAGAGTAGGGCTGTGTGCCAGTGCTTTTTCTACTTCTTTGTCGACATTTTCTTCTAGTAAATCATAAGGAATTACAGGAAGTTGCAAGTCACCTGCGGCATCGCCAACTTGCCTGCGATATTGCGCTTGAGCAATACGCAAGGCTTCTAATGTGCTTGAAACAGTTGCTTTTGCCGCAGCAACGCGAGCCTTTGCCTGATCGCTATCAGCTTTGGTTATGCGTCCGGCTTTAACACCATCTTGAATTTGCTCAAGTATATTTTCATGATCAGCCACGTTTTCACGAGCGATCAAAAGCAATTGTCTTTGTCGCAGAACCTCAAGATAGGCCTCAACAATGCTTAGTCCTGTAAGTTCTGCTGTTTCACGAACGCGATCTGCTGAAGAAATAACGCGGGCTTTTTGACGCTCTACTTCATACTTAGCTTCCCAGCCATCAAATAAAAGTTGTGTTAGGGTGACGCCAACTTGTCTGCGATTTAGTGTTTCGCTGCCACCATTTGTTCTAGATCTTGTTCCTATATCATCTGTATATTCGATGCCAATCTCACCATTTACATCAATAGATGGCAAAAACAAAGCCTTGCCCTGTTTTAGTTCCTCATCTGTTGCTCTTCTACTTGCAGATACAATCCCATATTCAGGGTTGGTGGCAATCCCAACAGCAACAGCATCTCTTAATGTGTTAATTTTATCATCATTTTCTTGGGAATAAGATGAACTTGTTCCCACCCCTAGAACCAATATTGCCGATAGTGCTGTTGATAAACATAATTTACGCATTTTATTACTCAAAGTCACAGTAATTACCTCTCCAGTTACTCAAAAATCATATAAAAAATTTAAACCCAGCTTCACTATTTTATTCCAGCCAAATATATAACATGTCCTTTATGCCCTTTTTTATATAGTAAATCAAGGCTTTGTTGAGTGTTTTTGTAACAAGTTCAACCCATATAAATATATCTGTCTTTAGTGAATATAATAATTAGGCCACCATATCTGTTTTTATTGATGTATCAAGATCAATGCCCGTTACACCTTCTAAAATCACCATTTCTACAGAGCCATTAACGCCTGCATCACCAGTTTGATCAACAGATATTATTGTATTACCCCCATTTTCGGTTGCGATTACAAAGTCTGCAATATCTTGTGTAATATCATTCGCATCATATCCAGTTAGTATGGCCGATAGGTCAAGTAAGTCACCTTCATTTGCGTCAAAATCCTTAACTATATCAACGCCTTCATTAATCGCATTGAATAAGAATATATCCGCACCTGACCCGCCATAAAGAACATCATTGCCAAGATCACCGCTTATTATGTCATTACCTTCTTGACCAAAGATTATATCATCACCAGATCCACCATTTAATGCATCATCACCACCGCTGCGTCCTTCACCTTGGGAGTTAACAGATTCTTTTGACAAGCCTAGAGCATTAGCGCGTATATATGCAATTGTATCATCGCGCGACCAGCTATCATCAACGTTGCTTTCGCCGTTTTCAAGACGTTCAAATATTTCCCAGCCTGCGCCGTTATCAATGCTTAATCCATGAAGGTCGGCAAGATCATCGGTAAATAATACATCGCCAAAGATAATGTCATTACCTTTTCCACCTTGAATAAAATCATTACCAATAGAAGCAAGCTTGTCTAATGGACTTGTTCCTGCAAGTGTTGTGGTTAGGTCAGATGGATCGTCAATAACTAAGGCATCGCCATTAGAATCTATAACATCTAGCCTTGAAATGTTAGAGCCAACACTTATGCCAACTGCAATTACTTCATTGCTTAATGATTGAATGGTTTCCACTTCGTTTGTTCCATCACTTCCTGTTATTTCATTAACAACAGTGTTCGCTCCGCCAGAAGTTGGCACATTTGCATTATTCATATAGCGGTTAGGAGCCCCATCAGAGATGAAATATGTTGTTGTAATCGCATTACCGCCTAATGGCTCTGAGCTTTCTAACCATGATATAGCATCTTGCAATGGATCTTCATAGTTAGTGTATCCACCGGTGCTTAGACCATCAAGATAATTTTGAAGGTTCGTAAGCTCACCAGCATTTGTAATGGTAAATGTAGCAGATGGTTTGCTGCTTGTTGCGAAAGGTATGATATGTACCTTAATATTCCCATCATCATAAGTGCTGATATCAGTAATAAGATTATTAACAGCATCTTTTAGTAGAGATATTTTAGATGTAGGTTTTGATGTGCTTCCCATAGAGCCTGATACATCTAGTATAAATACAAAGTTATAGTCCTGGGTTTGCTGAACGGTTGTTGATCCGCCGGCATCGCCAACAAGAATATCATTGCCGATACTTCCTTCAATAACGCCCTTATCACCATTTACCAAGTGAGGGGTATTCGAATTCTCATCATCACTAACATTTTGACCAACAACAAGATCGCCAAGATCATTAATAGTTTTGATTTTCAAAATGGCTGTGTCTGTGTCGCCATCAGCATCACTTAGAACATATTCAAACTTATCTTGAACACATTCAGGGCTGTCATAAGTTGCTGTAACATTGTTTAGCAAGAATGAAGCGCCTTTATATTGCCCATCATTAGTTGATGTTATCGCAATACTTTCTATTAGCTGTCCTCCAAAGTCAGAAGCATCAAGAGTAAATGAGAAATACCCATCTATAATTTCATTAGGAACAAATTGTTGCTCGCCTGAAACTTTTGTGCCATCTGCGAGGGTGATAACATAATCAAGACCATATTGACCATTATTATTATTGCTGCCAAGCTCGGCAATGGTAAGTGTTACGCTATTTGCATCTTCATCAAAGGAAATATTAAAAGTTTCGCCTTTTGGCCATACTTTTTTACTATCACCACTATTTAGATTGTCAATACCAAGACCGCTGCCATCTGCTGTATTAACCCAGCTAATATCGAAGTTTCCAGCATTTGCTACTTCAACAGTTATGCCATCTTTTTTGATAGAGGATTGAATTCCATCAACATCAGATTGAGTTGGGTTAAGAGCAGAACTATCACTACCTGAAAACACATTATCTAATGGGTCATAGCTATATTCACCAGTATTATTAATGGTAAGCACTCCAAAATTACCATTTATTGTTACATTTGATCCGTCAGCAGGAATATCTACAATATTTCCTTCAAACTTGATTTGAGTTATCGTATTTGGGCTATCATTAGATAAATCGTCATTATCGGTAACATTACCGGTGGCAACTTCATCGGAAAGTTTGAGTTTAACACAGTCATTATTTGCGATCACCCCATCATCGTGAACATCAACACCAATCACAGCCGTAGCCGTGTCGCCATCTGCATCTGTAACCTTAACGCCAAATTTCAGCCAAATCACATCATCTGGATTTGTGCCATCGGGGTGATCTATTCCTTTAAATTGCGTATATGTATATTCACCAGTTAGACTATCTATTGTTAGAGTGAAGATTGTATCTCCGCTTGCTGTGGCTATATATCCATCACCATTACCATTTACAGCAACGCTAATTGGAACGCCATTAGAGGTTAGTTGCTGATTTTGACCGCCAACTTGATATTTAGCAATAAATGTTCCAGTTGGCTCTACGCTGCCTGCGCCGTCTTCGCCAAAATCAAAGTCCAAAGTTTTAGTATACCCAATTGGACCATTATCAAGGTTGCTTTCATCTACTGCTTTGAATTTACTATGAACTTTAGGGCCATCATCAAGAACATTAACTGTAATTGTTGCGGTTGCTGTATCACCATCAGAATCCGTTGCAGTTATGCCAAATTCTAGTGGAAGAGAGTCATTAGGATCGGTTGTATCAGGGTGGTCAATTGTACCTTCTAGTGTAAAGGTATAATCACCATTTGATTGAATCTCTAATGTGAAAATGGGCTCACCAGCGGCCACCCCTGTATAAGTGTTGGTTAATGCATCAAATGCAACATCAACAGTAACGCCACTAGATGTTAGTGTTCCTACATTAAATGAACCATTTCCTGTTATTGTTCCAGGTGCATCAGCTCCGAAATCTGCAAGGATATTACCAGAAGCAGAAGTCGTAGGAGCAAGATCTGTTTCATCAACGCTTATCGTATCTCCGTCAACTTTGGGAATGTCATCTTTTTTAACACTAAGACTGATAGTATCAAAAGTACTAGCGCGGTTATCTGTAAGGTCAGTTTCGAAACCGTTTGTATTTTGTTCAAAGGCTACTGATTCTACGCTTAGGGTGAAATTACCAAATAAACCATCTGGAATTGTTATACTAAGACCAGCCAAATCAGATGGGTCAACTATCCACAGGTTATTAATTGCATCAAAAGTTCCCGCATTTAGAGTTGCTCCGGCTGGAACGCCACTAATTTTTACAAATTCAATAACTTCTGAACCATCAGTGTCATTTACTGATGTTGTGATGGTTAAAGGAATTGTTGTTCCTTCTTCGCCAGATGCTCCACTTGTATTTAGGTTTGGAGCATCGGCAACCGCATCAACTATGATATTAAATATATCAGGATCTGAATTTGCACTAATGCCTGCATCAGGGTCAGTAGCAATTGCGGTTGCAACAAGTCCGGTTAGGTCAATGTCGCTATCACTGTTAGGAGCAAAAGTAAATGTAGTGTCTAGATCTTGCCCAGCAGGCAGAGTAATTGTCCATGTACCAGTGATATTGTCATAAGTGCCAACAGGAGCCGAGAATGTACCCCATGAGGCATCTATACCTGTAACAGTAACGCTTAAATATTCTCCGGCGGCAGGATTTGCGCCGAGCTGCGCTGTTATATTTACATCAACCGATCCATCTTCTTTAACAATAACATCATCAATGCCTTGATTAACATTGATTGAAGGCGGGTTGATCACAGGCCTCCATGTAAGTGTGAATCGATCAGATGCTTGAGCATTGTTATTTATTATATCAAATTCACCATCACTTGCGGGGTTTTCTGTTGTAAAAACAGTAGCAACCAGATTAATAGATCCAGAAAAATTTGGATCTGTTGGTGTGATGGTTAAGTTAGAAATTTCTGTGGGGGTGAGTATATAAACCCCTGACCCTGCAAAAGTTTCTGTTCCGGCGGAAAGTGTAAATCCGGCAGGTACGCCAGATATTTGATAATTTACAATGGTTTCTGATCCATCATCAAAGCCTACGCCGTTATTAATTTCTTCACCTGTTAGGGCGGTTAAGTCAATGTCAAGAGTTGCGCCCTCAACGCCATTATTATCAAGGGCATCAATGCTTGGATCATCGGCAATAGCATCAACGATTATATCAAAAGTTTCGCTGGCTGAACCGGATTGATTGGTTATTGCATTAAATTCTACTGCTTTAAAATCAAGACTAAGAGCATCAACATCGCTATCTGCTGGAGGAGAGAATATGGGACCACCATTAAATGTTGCTCCGGCAGGTAATATAATAACCCATGTTCCTGTCGCTTGGTCAAAAAAACCTGTGCCAACAGGGTTGTTAAGCGCATCAAATGCTTCATCGCTAACGTTCCAGCCAGTAGGAATTCCTGAAATAATAATTGTTAATTGACCATTTGCAGATTCTGGCTCTACATAGGTGCTAATTCTTACACTGCTATCTTCAAGGACTTGTGAGTTGCCTATTCTAATGACAGGATTAAGTGGGGGTAGTGGAGCGGGGTCTGCTGCTCTAGCACCTAGGAATTGTTCATCAATAATGGGTTCAATTCCGTATTGAAGCTCAGTCGGGTTAATTGGCCCTACATCTTCAATAGCTATAATCCCTTGAGCTTCGAAGCTGCTTTGGAAACCATAACCGCGAACTGATGAGCCAACTGCTTGTCCGCCTTGATCACCAGCGGCAGGCTCAATTTGTGAAACTTGCTTAGCTATATCAGAGGCCGAAGCAGTATCTTCTATATTTATATTATCGCCTGAAGTTTCCTTTTTGTTATCTTCTTCTTCGATAATAGATTCTATGATTGTTTCTTTTGTATCATTATTAACTGAATTTAGTTGATTTTCAGGTGGAGCATTAGCCGTATTATCTTCTGTTATTTGCGTTTGAGAGATTTCTATATTTTTATCTAAATCAATATCATCTGCAAGAGTTTCTAGTTCTAATGTTTCTTCTAGTTTTTCTATATCTACTACATCTTCTTCAGAAGATTGCAGGTTATTAGTTTGAACCTCAACCTCTTTTATTTCTTTTTCTTTTTTGCTCTCGTCAAATGTTGAATCAGTCATAGAAAAACTCCTAAGTATTACTCAAAGTAAGGATTATATATTGTGCCTGTGCACCCCAAAGTTAACAATTTATTAATATTTGAGTATGTTATAACAGATACTAGCTATTAGAGTCAAAAAAATTATGACAATAAATTTAGAAAAAACCTTAATAAAAAAAGGGTTAGAGTACTTTGTTAACTTTGAATTATGTAAAGCATTGAATTTGCTTATTTTATTATATGTAAAATATAAATCAGGGTGGAGGGGTGAAATTATTAGGTTAAACAATAAATTTGAGCTGATACTAATATTAAGAAAGGTGGGGGCATGCAAATTGATTACAAATTGATTATATGTGCACAGCCCCTTTTTTAGCCTACTTTGGAAATTCTACCTTAGAATTTTAGACGTCTTGCGCTGTCTATTTGTGGCAATTCGCAAATTTTGCTGAATAATGCGTCATCTAGTGGATCATCTAGAGAAACTAAACATATAGCACTATCACCGCTAGCCTGACGACCAAGTCGGAAATCGGCAATATTTTTACCGGAATCTGCCAAGATAGTTCCTAGTCCGCCAATAAGGCCAGGCTTATCCTTGTTACGGATAAACAGCATGTTACTGGTAAGCGCGGCTTCGATTGGTACGCCTTCTATATTAACGATGCGCGGTTCTTTGCCAGTAAATAATGTCCCAGTAACATTGCGTTTGCGCGCAGTGGTTTTGACAATGATATTAATCATTGAACGCCATTCTTGACCGTCATTATCATAGCTTTGCTTGATTTGAATACCACGACTTTCTGCAATTTGCAGGGCATTGACCATATTAACACACTCTATTTGAGAGCCAAGCAGGTGAGCAATTAAAGTTGACGTAATGGGGTCAGTATTAATCGATGTTATTGTCCCTTTATACTCAATTTCAATTGCTTCAATTGCATGTTCTGTAATTTGTCCGGCAAATTCGCCTAATTGCTCAGCCAATTTTAAATATGGTTTAAGTTTTGGCGCATCTTCGGCAGAAATAGAGGGCATGTTAAGAGCGTTAGTTACACCGCCTTTAACCAGAAAGTCAGACATTTGCTCTGCCACTTGAATTGCTACATTAACTTGGGCTTCTTTGGTTGATGCTCCTAAATGCGGGGTGCAGATAACTTTGTCATTGCCAAAAAGGATATTTTCTTTTGCGGGCTCAACTTCAAATACATCTAATGCCGCCCCTGCAACTTTGCCAGATTCTATAGCATCTTTGAGATCGGCTTCTATGATAATTCCGCCACGCGCGCAATTAACAATGCGAACGCCATCTTTCATTTTTGCAAATGCATCTTTATTGATTAGACCTGCTGTATGCTCATTTTTAGGAACATGTATTGTAATAAAGTCAGATCTTGCAAATAATTCATCAAGCTCAACTTTTTCAACGCCAAGTTTTTCTGCGCGCTCTTCTGTTAAAAAGGGGTCAAAGGCTATGACCTTCATTTTTAGACCAATAGCGCGCTCAGCCGCGATTGATCCGATATTACCACAACCAATCACTCCGCAAGTTTTGTTATAAAGCTCTGCGCCCATAAAGCGTTTCTTTTCCCATTTGCCAGAATGGGTGCTTTCATTGGCTTGGGGGATTTGACGTGCTAAAGACATCATCATTGCTATGGCATGTTCTGCTGTGGTAATAGAGTTGCCAAAAGGCGTGTTCATAACCACAATTCCTTTTGCAGTAGCGGCAGTAATATCAATATTATCAACACCGATACCAGCCCTACCTACAACTTTAAGGTTGGTGGCTTTTTCAATCATCTCAGCGGTTACAGTTGTTGCAGAGCGAATCGCCAAGCCATCATATTGGTCAATAATTTTGAGCTGTTCTTCAGGTGGAAGCCCTGGTTTGAAATCTACTTCGATACCGTTTTTTTCGAAAATTTCCACGGCAAGGGGATCTAGCTTATCGCTGATAAGTACTTTAGACATAAATTTAACTCCTATTTTTGTCTTGTTTAGGAAAACAGGCGTTCAGGAATAATGGACTAAAGATAAAATGTAAAGAAAATAAAGCAGCATAAAGTAAAGTAGTGTGATCCATTGTTGAGGTTATTTTAACTAATTTTATGTATAACAGTAGCTTGAATTATAGTTTATATAATTAGATTATGCTAACATATATATATTCTGTATGTTTATGCATAAAATTTTGGGTTTTTATCTATGAAACGAATTTTTTTAAATTTGCTGGTTTTTATAATATATGGATTTTCTTTATTATCGTTGCCTGTTGCAGTATACGCACAGGATTTAGGCAATAATGAGGCGCAAACTGTTTCTCGAAATTCTGATAATAACAGTGAAAAAGAAAATTTGAGTACAGGTGTTAAGACTTTTGAAATAGAAAAGGGGCTTAAGGCAATTTTGCGCAAAGGCGTAGAGAAGGCTGTTGCAAAATTGGCAGTTAACGATGGTTTTTATAAAAATGATTCTATGAAGATAGAAATGCCCAAATCTTTAAAAAATGTAAAAAGGGTTCTTGAAGAAGTCTCTAGTGAAGATTTGCTCAAAGCATATGTTTATAGCCTGAATAAATCTGCTGAAAAGGCATCTCCCAAGGTTGGAGGTTATTTTATTGCGGCAATAAATCAGTTTACTATCAAAGATCCTAAAAAGATATTAGAAGGAGGGGATAGCGCGGCAACTGAATATCTTAAAAAAAGAATGTCTTATGGTTTGTCTAAAGTTTTAAGACCTGTATTGATAAATGAAATGAAGCTAAATGGTGTTTATAAAAGATATGATGATATTATGAACATATATCGTCGTGTTCCTTATGAACCAAATGTAAGAAGTAGAATAGAAGATTACATGGTTAAAACTGTTATGGATGCCTTTTTCTTTTATATTGCTGAAGAAGAGAAAGTAATCCGAAATAACCTTGATGATATAAAAGATGATGATATTAAAAAGCTGTTTCCCTAGGTTTGAAATAGTTATAAGCTGATTGTAGATAGCTAATATATGTTAATATTTGTATAATAATAGTCACTATATTTGCGCTATTTTAAGTAATTAAGTTACCGTATTTTTTGTGTTATATGCTTTAAATATAGTAAATTATTGTTTAGTATTTATAATTTCTTGACATTGTTATGGTTATTTTTCTAAAAGATTAAAAATACGTGGTTTATCTTTGTATAGGAGGATATTCTATTGGAAAAACGAAATCCATTAGAGATAAATGTTACTGTTAGAGATGGTATTCAATCTAATCATGGAACAAATATTCCAGCAGAGCATGTAGTAAAGGCATATAAGAATGCTAAAGATTACGGTGTATCATCTTTCCAAACAACAGGTGGAACTTTCCATGACCTTCCTATAAAGAAGGGTTGGAATCCTTTTGAGTTTAATAAAAAAATTACAGATCATTTTAAAGGGCAAACTCAAAGCGCCCTTATACGTGGAGAGTGCGGCCTTAGCTATTCTCGACAATCATTGGATACCTTATCTCACTTAGTTACCAGATACACGGAAATGGGTGTTAATCGCTGGCAAAATTTCCATGCAATGAATGATATAAATATGATGCGTGGTGTTCCTTTGATTGTTAACAAGCTAAGAGAAGAAAAAGGGCTTGATGTAGTTGCTCAAGGGGCAATTACAGTTCAGGAAAACCCGAACACTCTAGCAGATCAAAGGGAAATTTTAGATGATATTTACAAGTTTGCAGAGCAGCTTATAGAAACGGGGCATGAAGGGTTTTATATTAAAAATGCAAATGGCGTTTTACGCCCTGATTTTACAGCAGAGCTTGTAACTGGTTTGAATGAGCGCTTTGATGAAGAAATTCATATTCATACTCATAATACTTATGGCCATGCTTATGCCAATTATTTGGCGGCAATAGAGGCCGGAGTTACAGGAGTTGATGTTTTGCCCGATGCTTTGGCAGAAGGGACAGCGCAACCAGCGTTGGGAACGTTGCTATATGCCATGGAGCAATCCAGAAGTGATGTTATAATTTCTCGTCTTCCTGTTGGTATAAATATGGCGGCAATAGAAAAAGATCGTGATGAAATGATGGTAATGCGCGCAACATATTCACAAACAGAAATGCCATTTAATCCAGAGCGCATAAAAATTGCTGAGGCTGCGGGATCAGCAGGTGGTGCGATTAGTGCGCTAAAAGGTATGGAGATTGTACAAGGCGTTGCACAAAAGATGGGAACTGATGATTGGGATATAATTCAAAAGGCAATATATGAACAAAAAGCAAAAAATAGAGAGGCTCTAGGTTATCCAACTAATGTAACTCCTCATGAGTTAATGCAAGATCTTCAAGCTGCAGCAGATATTTATAGTGGAGGAGAGCCATTGGCTAATCTAACGCCACTTACACAATCATATTTGATTGGTGATCTTGGCAAGGTATCTGATAGTGTTGATCTTGTTGTTCAAAAAAGAGCATTAGATTTCCATAATATGGATTCAATTCGGGTTTTGCCAAAGATTGAGGATCTAGAACCTGCAATGCCAGCGGCTAGAGAAAAACTAATAGAAAAGGGAATTGATGATCCAACCGATGATGAAATTGCAATAGTTGCTAGTTCTGGCGCAGACGGTGAAGCCCTTGTTCTTGGTCAAACTCAACCTCAAAAGCCACGTTATTTGATGCGTGATCAGCAAAAAGGTGGAGCTTTGCAAGATGTTACTCCATCAATGCTTAGGGTTGCTTATACTGCTGTAGAGCTAACTAAGCTTCGCTCTGGGTTTTATGATGGTGTTAATAATGTAGAAGATCGCGCTCAAGAGCTTGAAAATCAAATAAACTCAGATATAAAACTTATTGAGGTTAGCCTTAAGCAAGATGGTCATTCAAGAAGTATTGCTCGCAAGGCTTTATCATATATTTATATGTTTGCAAATAAAATGGGAGCGGATACAGACAATATTCCAAGAATTGATATAAAATCATTTCCCGTTGGCCGTGTGTCTGTAAACGAAGATTTAGCACCTAAAGAAAATTTTAAGG
>JALTAZ010000041.1 GCA_027075555.1 Micavibrio sp. | reverse complement strand
GAAAGTTTATCTTTTTCATAAAATTAGAACAAAAAATTAAATTTGTTTGGAATCAAAATGATGCATTTTTGTCTGGGGAAAACTCCGAATCATATCTTGCTAGAGTAAAAATGTCATGTTAGGTTTTCTTTATCCAAGTGACAGGTAATCCAAGTAAGACGCTCACGGTTTTTCGGGTGCGTTAAGTGCAAATATATCTTACGGAAAGGTGTAAAAGATGTTTCATCGAGTGAAGTCAGAGGTTCGGGATAGTGAACAAAAAAATCAGGAGGAATCCGAAAAAATATATAATAGTGCAGATAATAAGATAAATAATGCTTCATCTCGGGAGGATAACATAGACCATCCTATTGAAAAAGAAGATAAGCAGCCACGTAATTACAGTTATAGACAATTAAAAACACAGGAAGAGAAGACTACGATGATGACCAAAGAAGAAGCTAGCGTACCAGGTAAATATGCAAGAGATAACAAAAGCGAGCGCGAAACAGAAGGTTCTCGCCCTGGATATACCCCTTCAGTTGCGCGTTCTAATTATGGGGGGTCGTCTTATGGTTCATCATCATATACTGCTCCAGAAGCTCCGGTATATGCGCCATCAAGTAATGATCGTACATTAACAATTGGGCGTGGTATTAACCTTTCTGGTGAAATTGATGCTTGTGATCATCTGCTTGTTGAAGGAACTGTTGAAGCTGCTCTTAAGGGGTCGAAGATTCTTGATGTTGCAGAAAGCGGTACATTCTATGGCACAGTTGAAATTGAGGAAGCGACTATTGCTGGGCGTTTCGAAGGAGATATAACTGTTAATGGTCGCTTGACGGTTAAATCATCGGGCGTTATTACAGGATCTATTGCTTATCGTGAGTTAGAAGTAGAAGCTGGGGCAATGGTTGACGGTCGTATGACTCCATTAAAGGGGAATGTTGACCCTAAGGCTATAGATCAATATAGAGCAGGAACAGAGGCATCGGCAATGGCGAAAGCCAAACCAGCAAAGAAGGCTGCTAAGCGTGATGCTGCAAATGCAGAGACTGGTTTGTTTACAAAAGCTCATGCAAGCTACTGATATTTTCTGTAGGCTTGGAAATATGTCGTTAGAAATATATAGCAAGAGATTGTGTTCGAACTCCTAAAACAGGGGTTCGGATTTTTTGCTGTTTGTTGGATTATTTTCTATGATGTCTTATCTTCATACTGGCATAAATCATGGACAGGGCAGGAGGTACATTCTGGTTTTCTAGCTTTGCATGTATAACGTCCAAGAAGTATTAACCAGTGATGAGCATGCATAGCAAATTCATCTGGAACGATCTCTAGTAATTTTTTTTCTACTGCATCAGGTGTTTTCCCAACTGCTAGCCCAGTGCGGTTTGAAACTCTAAATATATGAGTATCAACAGCCATTGTAGGCTTATGAAATGCAATATTAAGAACAACATTTGCAGTTTTTCTTCCAACACCAGGAAGTTTTATAAGCTCTTCACGAGTGTCAGGAACTCTACCATTATAATCACGCATTAAAATATAAGACATATCCATAATATTTTTTGCTTTATTATTATAAAGACCTATGGTTTTTATTTTATTTCTTAGCTTATCAATACCAAGATCTAACATTTTTTGTGGGGTATCAGCAATTTTGAATAGTTCTTTTGTAGCTTTATTTACGCCCTTGTCAGTGGATTGAGCAGAAAGAGTTACAGCAACAAGTAACGTGTAATTATTTGTATATTCCAAATCACTTTTAGGTTCGGGGTTTTTTTCGTATAAACGTCTAAAAAATTCGTAGATATCATCTTTTTTCATAGGCATAGTAGATACATAGCAAATGTAAGACGTTTGGAAAAGATAACTATCATGGAAAAAATAATTTATGGATATTACGATTCAGAGTTTGGACAAATGATTATTGCTCAAACAGATATTGGTATTTGCTGGATTGGGTTTATGGTTGATAATTGCGCAAAAGGTGATGGCTTGTCTTTGTTATATAAGCGCTTTTCTAATGTTGAATTTATGCGCAGTGATACAGTTGGTAAAAGTTTGGGGGAGACGGTAATCAATGCATGGCGTGCTGATATGCCTTTTGGAGTTAATCTTGATTTACGAGGTACAGATTTTCAAAAGCAGGTTTGGAAATCTTTACTTAATATCGATAAGGGAAGTACATCATCTTATGCTGAAATAGCAGAAGATATAGGACGTCCAAAATCACATAGAGCTGTTGGCACGGCGATAGGACAAAACCCCGTATCTCTGATAGTGCCATGTCACCGCGTTATTCAAAAAAATGGTGTTATTGGTAATTACCTGTGGGGCAAAGAAATAAAACGCCAAATCTTAAAAGAGGAGGGCGTTTATTTATAGACCTTATATATAGAGACCTTACATATTATGTTACTATATATATTGCTATACGTATACGTGTTTGATCTTAGCTTATTGTAATTTATTCCTTATAGATCCAGTACATCACGCATAGAATATAGTCCTGCATTTTTTCCTTTTAACCAAGTGGCTGCGCGTAATGCACCCTTTGCAAAAAGGCTTCTATTTGTTGCTTTATGGCTCAACTCTACGCGTTCTCCCTCACCAAAGAAAAAAACTGTATGCTCTCCAACAACATCTCCGCCTCTTGCAACAGAAAAACCAATTTTACCTTTTTCACGCACTCCGGTTTGACCATGGCGTGAATATTCAGCCAGATTTTCAAAATTATTCCCTCTACCTGTAGCGGCTGCTTTGCCAAGGGCAATGGCCGTTCCAGATGGCGCATCAACTTTATATTTGTGATGGGCTTCGAATATTTCAATATCCCAATCAGATTCTAAGCGTGCTGCTGTTTTTTCTACTAAAGCTATGAGCATATTAACTCCAACACTCATATTCGCGGCATAGACAATAGGAACATGCATAGCTGCTTGTTTTAATTCATTTTCATCAGCAACGCTAAGCCCTGTTGTTCCAATTATTAAGGCCGTTTCATGCTTAGTTGCTAGCTTAATATGTTCGCTAGTTCCTTCAGGAAGTGTAAAGTCAATAATAATATCAGAGCGCTTAAATAGCTCTTCTTTATCATCGGTTATAAAATAACCTGATTCATTTTCCAAATTATGGCGGGCGCTTCCTCCTGATAATTTAAGATCGTATTTATCCCAATCTCCAGATAATAATTCGGCTATTAAAAGCTTGCCAACTCTGCCGTTACAGCCAACTATACCAATATTCATTATTTTTCCCTTTTGAAAATTATTCGCTTAAATCGTCCCAAAACTCACGAATTTTTTTAAAAAACCCACTGGATTCGGGAGAATGTTTATTTGCAGAACTACCACTACTATACATTGATTTATCAAGCTCATTTAATAGCTCTTGTTGTTTTTTATTTAAATTAACAGGTGTTTCTACAAAGATTTCTATATACATGTCACCACGAGAATCTGAGCGTATTTTATTTACTCCTTTTCCACGCAATCTAAATTGTTGTCCTGTTTGTGTTCCTGCAGGAATTTTAACACTGGCTCTTGTTCCATCGATAGTAGGAACTTCTATTTCTCCACCCAATGCTGCTCTAGTAACAGTAATTGGAACCCTACAATATAAGTTTGCTCCATCACGTTGGAATAACTTATGGGGCTTTACATTGATCATTACATATAAATCACCGCGTGGCCCACCACGAATACCAGCTTCACCTTCTCCGGTAAGTCTTATACGACGACCTGTTTCAACACCAGGCGGGATTTTAACCTTAAGGGTTTTGCTTTTTTGTATTCGTCCAGAACCGCTACATTTTTTACATGGATTTTTAATTATTGTGCCTTCACCGTGACAAGTGGGGCAGGTGCGTTCAATAGTAAAGAATCCTTGTTGTTGGCGAACTCGACCAGCTCCACCACATGTAGCGCAGTCTTGAGTAGATTTTCCATCTTCTGAGCCAGAGCCTTTACATTTATCACAAGTATCATTAATGGGTATTTTTATTTTTGCTTCTTTTCCGTTGTGAGCATCTTCCAATGACATTTCTAAAGTATATTGAAGATCTGATCCACGTATAGGGCCACGATGAGCCGCTCCTCCTTTATGACCTCCGCTCATGAATTCGCCAAACATATCTTCAAAAATATCAGAAAAGCTACCGCTGCTGAATCCTCCAGCCCCAGCCCCCGCCGCACCCATAGAACCATCAAAAGCAGCGCTTCCGTACTGATCGTAGGCAGATCGCTTTTGCTCGTCTTTTAATACGTCATAGGCTTCGTTTATTTCCTTGAACTTTTCTTCAGCTTTCGGGTTGTCTTTATTTTGATCAGGATGAAATTTCATCGCCAATTTGCGGTAAGCTTTTTTTATTTCAGCTCCATCAGCGTCATGTCTAACACCAAGAATCTTGTAGTAATCTTTATTTGCCATACCTTTTAACACCTTTTTATTTTATCTTTTATTTGATGATGGCGGGGTTAAAAATATTTTTTGTTTCTTTTGTAATGATACAGCAAACAATCTCTGCCAAATATTAGGCCTTTTATTCGGGTTTATATTATCATTACCAGCCTTTTTGTATAAATTGCGATTATATTTTCTTTTATAAAATCTTGATCTTAAAATCTCCCAAGCATCCTTATCCTTATCATAAGCATCATAGGAAATTTTAAAAATATCGTAATACCCTTTACTTTTACAATTTTTTGACATAATCCACCATCATATATGCAACGTAAGAAGGTATCAAAGAAACATATATCCTGATACCTTCTTTATCATTTATCTGGTCTATGCAGATTTTTCTTCATCATCTTTTTCTTCTTCGATCTCAAGATCTGTGAAGTCAGCATCAATAGCATCATCGTTGCTGTTAGAAGATTCGCCAGAGCTATTTTCTTGGTTTTCACCATTATCGGCAGCATTTTCTTGTGCCTTACGATAGGCAATTTCACCAAGTTTTATACTTGCTTGTGATAAGGATTCGGTTTTTGCGCTTATATCTTTAGCATCGTCTCCCTCCAAGGCTGTTTTTAGATCAGATATAGCATCTTCAATAGACGATTTTTCATCATCGGGGACATCATCTCCTAGTTCGTCTAATGAGCTTTCAACAGAGTGTAAAACTGACTCTGCCTGATTTTTAGCCTCTACAAGCTCACGTTTCTTTTTGTCAATATCCGCATTATTCTCAGCATCTTTAACCATTTTTTCAATGTCTTCTTCCGTTAAACCGCCAGAGGCTTGGATACGGATTTGCTGCTCTTTATTTGTGGCTTTGTCTTTTGCGGAAACATTGACAATTCCATTAGCATCAATATCAAAAGTCACCTCAATTTGTGGTATGCCACGTTGAGCTGGAGGTATGCCAACCAGATCAAATTGACCAAGCAACTTATTATCTGCGGCCATTTCACGCTCTCCTTGGAAAACCCTTATAGTAACTGCATTTTGATTATCTTCGGCAGTAGAAAATACCTGTGATTTCTTTGTTGGTATTGTTGTATTACGTTCAATTAAACGTGTAAACACACCACCTAATGTTTCAATTCCAAGTGAAAGGGGAGTAACATCAAGCAGCAACACATCTTTCACATCGCCTTGCAAAACGCCACCTTGTATTGCTGCGCCATCGGCAACAACTTCATCAGGGTTAACTCCCTTGTGGGGCTCTTTACCGAAGAAGTCTTTCACAGTTTCAATAATTTTAGGCATACGCGTCATACCGCCAACCAAAATTATATCATCTATGTCAGAGGCTTTAAGACCAGCATCTTTTAACGCAGCTTTTAAAGGCTTGGTTGTGCGCTTAACAAGGTCAGAAACAATGCTTTCTAATTTTGCGCGACTTAGGGATATTTGAAGATGCTGCGGTCCTGCTTCATTCGCGGTAATAAAGGGAAGGTTAATTTCTGTTTGCGTGGTGCTAGACAGCTCAATCTTTGCTTTTTCTGCGGCTTCTTTAAGGCGTTGAAGCGCAACAGTGTCATTTCGTAGATCTATTCCTTGCTCTTTTTTAAATTCATCAGCAAGATAATCAATAATCCGAGAATCGAAGTCCTCTCCACCTAAGAACGTATCACCGTTTGTTGCTTTAACTTCAAATACACCATCGCCGACCTCTAATATAGATACATCAAATGTACCACCGCCAAGGTCATATACAACGATTGTGCCAGATGCATTTTTATCAAGACCATATGCCAAAGCCGCGGCAGTTGGTTCGTTTATTATACGCTCAACTTCAAGTCCTGCTATTTTACCAGCATCTTTTGTTGCCTGGCGTTGAGAATCATTAAAATAAGCAGGAACCGTAATAACAGCCTTTGTAACTTTTTCACCAAGAAAGCTCTCAGCGGTTTCTTTCATCTTTTGCAATATCATTGCAGATATTTGTGATGGTGCATATTTCTCGCCATCTACTTCCACCCATGCATCGCCATTATCACCTTTTATAATTTCAAAAGGTGCAGTCTCTTTCATTTCTTGTACTTGTTTATCCTCAAATGGACGCCCAATCAGCCTCTTAATAGCATAAAGAGTGTTGCTTGAGTTTGTCACCGCCTGACGCTTAGCAGGCTGACCAACTAAACGCTCTCCATCTTTTGTAAACGCTACCATAGATGGTGTTGTTCTTGAACCTTCCGCATTTTCAATAACACGAGGTTCCTTTCCATCCATTACTGCTACGCATGAGTTAGTTGTACCAAGATCAATTCCGATTACTTTGCTCATTTTTTTCCTCTTTTTGTTGCGGCGAATCTATAAATAGCCCGTTTAATCGGCACTAAATAAATTCCCAAAGGTTTATATCGAACAAAACTATAGCAAGTGATTACCACAAAATCCAGCATAACCACACAAAACCTAACAAAAATTTGCCATTTTTATCGCTATACTTTTGTATCAATCGTATGAGTGGATTCGTTAGTTGCTTGGTTATGGTTACAGTCATTTTTTGCAATACCTACACGCGCAGGGCGCAAAATTCTTCCATTTATTATATATCCGGGTTCCATAACTTGAATTATTGTACCTGTTTCCTTGTCAGGCACAGGGGTTTCAAACATTACCTCATGGAAGTTGGGATCAAATTTTTGATCTATAGGGTCAGTTTTTATAATACCATTTTTTTCAAAACTGCGAAGTAACTCTCTTTCTGTTGCCTCTATACCGTTTTTTAAATTTTTCACTTGTGGCACTTTTTCTAACATTTCATCACTAATTGAATCTAAAGCTCTTCTAAGGTTGTCAGCAACATTTATAAGGTCACGCGCAAAACTGGAAACTGCAAATTTAGAAGCATCTTCGCGCTCTTTTACAGATCGTTTTCGAGTGTTTTCAGCATCAGCAAGCGCACGAACCATTTGTTCTTTTGTTCTATCTAGCTGTTCTTCAAGTATTTGAATTCTAATTTTATCTTCGTTCAAATTGGAATCTTTGTTTTTATCATTTTTGTTACTAATATCAATTTCTTCAGAAAATGATTCATATTCTAACTCTGTATTACCATCAGAAGCATTTGCTTCATCAGTATTTGCATTTGCACCATTTTCTACACTATTTTCATTTTGAGAAACTATTTCTGGGGTTTCAATATTAGTATCTTCTTTAGACATTGCCTATTCCTACCTTTTTAACAGAGTTATGTAAACATAATCTATCAAGCCAAGATTTATCTTTTATTTAATTTATTTATAGTATTATTTTCTATGATTGCAAAATCTAAATTACCTCACTTTGCGTATAAGTGGTAATCTTGCCATTACATCAATGTTATATGGCTCTTCTTGTGCTCCCCTAGGCCCGTAATATGTTTTTGTTGCCGTGATCGCTCCTATGTCAAAACTATTTGTTTCAGAGTTGATTTTTGAAATAATTTGACCCTTTGGGTCAGTAAAAAACATATAGTTTTTTGCATTTCTTGGTAATTTATATCCATCAAGCACTTCTTCCATTGGCACTAAGCCACGTTTAACACCAAATTCTTTTAATTGCTCTAAAACATTTATGTCAGATTTTGCCTTAGGAGCGATAAGAACAATACTATTTTTAGGGAAGAACCAAAGAGTTTGCCATAACTCACCATTTTCGGAAGGAGTTTTAATAATAAATCTATCTTTATTTACATCTATTTCAAAATCACCAAAATCACCAGTTTTAATATTATTAAAACCCATTTTCTTTATTTTTTTCTTTATAAGCATATCCCGATCAACTTCTAGATCAACATAAGATTCGTTATGCTTAATATCGCAGTCATAGTCAGAATAACGCGGGTTTTCATTACTATCTGCTATGGCTGGCTGTGATATTATAACCTTTAATACATTATTTGTAACTTTTGTAGAAATACCATTTTCAAAATTATATTTTTCCTGATCTTTTTCTGAGGTTACATCATCCATATGTGCACAGCCAGCAACTACACCTTTATAGTATAGTCGCATGGTAAATTTTGATTCTGATTTTTGTGGTTCATGGAAAAAGGCTATTTCATATGTATCTTCTGGAAATAGGCTTATTCGGAACTTATTAGTTTCTTGCTCTTCTCCAGAAGGTGTGCTGTTTGAATGCGCATGGACAAGGCTATATGGTGCAACGGCAATAATAAATAAAAACAAGAATAGTAGAGAAAGAAATAATTTTTTTACCATAGTAACAAACCCAAATAATCTAATTCAACCACGACTTTAGCGCGGATTTTGATAATTGGCAAAACTTATCTTGATTTATTGTTAAATTACCTCCAAAAAAAGCATGAAAAAGAAATTAAGGATATATTGATATGATAAGACCTTCAGGGCGCAATGCAGATAAGTTAAGACAAATAGAAATTATTACAAATTTTTCAAAATATGCAGAAGGTTCGTGCCTTGTAAAATGTGGAGATACTCATGTTTTATGCTCTGCCAGTGTTGAGGAGCGCGTTCCTAGCTGGATGAAAAACACTGGTAAAGGCTGGGTTACTGCCGAATATGGAATGTTGCCGCGCTCTACTCATTTACGAATGGATAGGGAGGCTGCCAAGGGTAAACAATCAGGACGTACACAAGAGATTCAGCGTTTAATTGGGCGTGCTTTAAGGGCTGTTGTCGATATGAATAAATTAGGAGAGCGTCAGATTCGCGTTGATTGTGATGTTATACAAGCTGATGGTGGAACTAGAACCGCTTCTATAACAGGTGGATATGTTGCTTTGTCATTGGCATTAAAGCATCTTGAAAACATAGGTATAATAGATGGAAGCCCACTTATTGACAGTGTTTCGGCAATTTCTTGTGGTGTTTACAATGGCGTAGCTGTTCTTGATCTTGATTATGCAGAGGATTGTGATGCTGAAACTGATGCTAATTTTGTAATTACCGGCAATGGGAAGATTTGCGAAATTCAAGCTACTGCTGAAAAAGAGCCTTTTTCTGAAGAAGAGTTTTGGGGTATGTTGTCTTTGGCAAAAAAGGGATGCATAGAGTTAAGCAAAGCTCAAGAAAATGCATTGAATGGGTAAAAAAGGGATAGAATATGCGCAAGTTTAAAGGCGATGAATTATTGATTGCTACTCATAATAAGGGCAAGGCACGCGAAATATCTGACCTTTTATTACCTTATATATCTAAATTTTATTCAGCTTCTGAGCTTAATTTAGAAGAGCCAGAAGAAACTGGAGCAACATTTGCTGAAAATGCTGTTTTGAAAGCTAAATTGGCAGCAAAGGATAGTGGCAAAGTGTCACTAGCCGATGATAGCGGCCTATGTGTAAATGCTTTAAATGGTGATCCAGGTGTTTATTCTGCGCGATGGGGGGGCAAGAATAAGGATTTTAATATTGCCATGAAAAAGGTGAATGATGCCCTTGGCGGGGTTAAAGATCGTAGCGCTTATTTTACTTGTGTGCTTGCTATTGCTTGGCCTGATGGACATGTAGAAATATTTGAGGGGCGAGTAAATGGCACTATAGTTTGGCCTATGAGGGGTAATATGGGCTTTGGTTATGATCCGATTTTTCAAGCTAAGGGGTATGATATAACTTTTGCGCAAATGAATCCCAGTGAAAAACATAAAATATCTCACAGGGCTAAGGCCTTTGATCTTTTGGTAAAAAATTGTCTTAAGGGATAATATTTTAATATGTTTAGGACAGGGCAAATGGGGGTTTATATTCACTGGCCTTTTTGTAAGTCGCGCTGTCCATATTGTGACTTTAATGCTCATATGCGTGATAATATAGATCAAGAGCAATGGGCTGTTGCTTATCTCCGATCTTTAGAATTTTATGCAAAAAAAATTCCAGATAAGCAAGTTATATCTATTTTCTTTGGTGGTGGTACGCCATCATTGATGGAGGCCGGATTAGTGGCTTCTATTATTGATAAGGTTCAATTTTTGTGGTCAGTTGCTAATGATATTGAAATTACACTAGAGGCAAACCCAACTTCGGTTGAAAATGATAAATTAATAGCATTTAAAGATGCGGGTATAAACAGGTTATCTCTTGGTGTTCAGGCTTTTAAAAATGATGATTTAAAATTTTTAGGACGAGAGCATAATGTAGAAGAAGCCTTAAGGGCTATTGAGCTTGCTAAAAAATATTTTAATAAATCTAGCTTTGACCTCATTTATGCAAGACCAAATCAAAGATTATCAGATTGGGAGGTTGAACTAAGGCGCGCTATTGAGCTGTCAAATGGGCACTTATCTTTATATCAGCTTACGATAGAGAGAAATACTCCGTTTTTTATGCGTTATTCCAGAGGTGAGTTTCTAATACCTGATGATATTAAAGGGGCAGAGTTTTACCATCTTACGCAAGATGTTATGGAAGGGTCTGGATTACCCGCTTATGAGGTATCTAATCATGCAAATATTGGTAATGAGTGTAGGCATAACCTTATTTATTGGCATATGGCTGATTATATAGGTATAGGAGCAGGGGCTCATGGGCGATTTACTATAGCAGGTAATAAATATTCAACTCGTGATCATAGTGCGCCAGAAATTTGGCTAGAGCTAGTTAATGATAATGGCCATGGCTCTCATGATTGGAGGATTATTTCACAAAAAGAGTGCTTTTATGAAATATTGATGATGGGGCTACGCTTGCGTGATGGCTTGTCAATTGATCGTATTGAGGAATTATCTAGAAAACGTTTTTATGACATGATAGATCAAGAAAAACTGCAAACGGTTATTTCTCAAAAGTGGGCAATAAAAGATGGCGATAATATAAGGTTAACTAGAGAAGGCTTGCTTCGCCTTAATGCTATTATACCCTATATAACATTTTGAAATAAAAAAACTAGAGCTTAATTATTAATTCAAAGCTCTAGTTATAATAATAGGTTGCTAGTATTAACCCTATTTATTTGGTTATTTGGGTGCAAGAACAGTAGAGGACTCTTTACCATTTATAAGGAATTTTCCTTCTGGAGTAGCCTTAATATCGTAAACATATACGTCCTTTCCTTTTGATCCTTTTTGCTTTTTACCAGCAGATTTTATGTTTTCAAGACCGCTTGCGATATTAGCAAAATTAGTGGAATTTTTACTATTCTTATTCGCGGCATGTTTTTTTGCAACAGAAATAAGGTTATCAAGCCCTCCAAAAATAGCTTTAAATTGAGCTTTAAATCCAGTTATAGCACTGATGTCGGTTAATATTTTTCCATCAAGTGTTATATTATAGATTTCATTTTTTATGCTATTTTTTTCTACGGATATTTTTGTTCCAGCTTGTGATAGTAAAGCAGGAAGGCGCATCAAAACTCCTATGCCTGCCATTTGGGCAGAATCCGGATTTGCCGCAATTGCCTTTGCTGTATTTGTTACAACTTTTGTTAATGCACCATAAGGGATTTTCAAGGCCTTTATGTCTATATTTATATTTTGAGGCATTATATCTTTATACTCAGGATCTATTGGTAAGATTTCCAATTTATCATATCCTGTTTTAATAAACATCTTACCAGTTTCGCTTTTAATATCGCCAAAACCAAATTTCAGGAATGCAGATCCCAAATTCACAGAACTAGATTTCTTTGACGCATCTTTTGATTTTGATGTCAGGCTAAAGCCTTTCAAACTGTATCCAAGTGAAAATCCATTTAAATCAAAGCTATACATATCAATAATCATGTCAAGGATATCTGTATTTTTAACATTATCAATATCACTGCCCTGCAATGAATTTAATGTTTCAACATGTTTTAATATTTTATCTTCATATTCTTTTAGAGTGGGAAGCTTCATATCTTGGGCTGTAAAATCAACTCTTAATTCCTTTGCTCTTATAGTTTCTAATTCTTGCGGTGGAGCAATGTTCAAGTCACTGATTAGTAAATGTCCAGGACCTGAGAAAAGTCCCGCTCCTGTTTGATCTTCCATCTTAGAATATATTTGAAGGCCTCCGATATTTATTCCTGTATCTTGATTAGAAGATTGAAATTTGATACCCGATATATTCATATCCAGCTTTGTAAAATATCCAATCTTTTCGCTAAACAAGGCTATAGATCTTTGGTCTTTGAATAATACACTAAAATCATCATTAGGATCTTTTCCCCTTAATGTCATTTTAGAAGGTAGCGTTATGACTGTTTTCCAATATCCTTTTTTGTCATCTGGCATAGCATTGATTTTAATTACTCCAACATCAAAAACAGCGCTGTCATCAGGAACGCCTTCAATCTTAGGGGCTTTTATAAAAATATGCGGAAAAGTGGCAGTGTAATATGTTGATTGCGGCTTAACTGTTAGCTCCCCCTTATATTCAATTTGAACAGATCCGATAGTATCATTAATATTTTTTTGATAATCGAGAAGTTTTTGAAAATAAGATTTTAGCCTATCTGCACCTTGCTGATTTATTTCTGTAGCTTGAGCTGTGTTAAGTGGAATTAGTATGAATGCAAAGAGTATATATTTAAGCCTAGACATAATTTTTCCTTTAAAGATAAATAAAAATATTCTTGTTCGATGGGAATTTAAACAAAAACTCTTGCCGTGTCCAAGGATAAACTGCATATATTAAGTTTAATTTGCAACAATAATATGTTTGGATCCAATGTTAGAGTCAAAAAACACGCAATTTGGTTTGTCTGGAGAGGGTAAAATCCTATGGCAGGAAAAGGTAAATAACCCCGTTCCTGGTGTTGAGGTAGCTATTTTATCCAAAGGTAAGAAGCCTTTAAGTCCAATTATAAGTATAATTGAAAATGAAACTACTTCAAAATATGATAATCAGGAATTGAAAAATCGTTTGAACCTATGGTTTAGCGATTATTTAAAAGAAACTATTGAGCCACTGGTTATGCTTGAAAATCCTAGCGGGGTTGATGTGAAAGATGATGCTGTTTCAAAGATTTCAGCAAAACTATATGAAAATATGGGGATTATTCCGCGTGAGGATTTAGAATATTTAATAGCAGAATTAACGCCTGAAAATAGATCTGATTTAAGGGCAAAAAAAATACGCCTAGGTCCTGTTCTTGTGTTCATGCCAGATCTTAACAAACCTGCTGCTGTGCGTTTGCGTGCATTATTATTGTCGATATATAATGGCTATGATTTACCTGCTAAAGTTCCGGCTGATGGAATTGTGTCTGTTAAGGTTGAGGATAATGATGCAAACCCTGATTATTATAGGTCTATAGGCTATCCTTTATATGGTGCTAGGGCAGTGCGTATTGATATGCTTGATAGGGTAATTTCTTGTGTTTATGATCATGCTGATAAAGGAAGATTTCAGGCGCGTCATGAAATGGCGGAATGGCTGGGATGTTCTATAGAAGACCTGTATAAGGTGTTAGAAGCTATGGGACATACTAGAATTTATAATCCATTAGAGCAAAAAGATCAGTTGAAAACAAAGGTTTTGGAGGCAAAGGATTTTAGCGAAGGTAGCAAAGAGGTATTTTCTGGTGATAAAGAAAACATGACATCTAAAAAGCCAGATTTAGCAATATTCAAACTTAAAAAAGGTAAGGCTTTTTCCTCAGGAAAAAAGGGATTTGGTAATAAATCTGCTTATAAGAAAGATAGTAACAACAATAGTAACAATAAAGGCAAGGTTAAGGTTGTTACTAAAAAGCCAAATAAGAATAAAGACCGCAGGAATAAAAACAATATGGATAGCACAAAAAATCGTACTCCACGAGTAATTTCTGCTGAAGCTAAAATATCCGAAGATGATTCACCTTTTGCTATTCTTCAGCAATTAAAGAAGTGAGCGCTATGGCTGGAAATAATATATTTTCAAAAACATCTCGAGTTAATATTTTGTTATGCTGTTGTTTCTTAGGTGTTTTTTTTTATTCATATAAGGTAAGTGCTGCGCAATTTTCGGGCGAGTATCTTATAAAAGTGTGTTCTGTTAATAAATATGGTGATGAAATCATTAAAGGTGGAAAAATAGCATGTCAGGCATATATAGCAGGGGTTATTGACTACCATAATATGTTAAAGGCTATGGATTTAACCTCTGATATGAATTTTTGTATTCCAGAAGGTGTTACACTCAATGAAATACAGTTAAGAGTGCTGGCATATATGTATAAAAGGGCAAAATTACATCGTAAATTTGTTGCTGCCCCTGGGGTGGCTATGGCTTTGTTTTCGCTCTACCCTTGTAATAAATAAAATAGTAATATTTTTAAATTATTGTTATAAAAGTTTTTGATTTTAGATTGTTTCATGATGGTTGCAGACGATAATAAAGATAAACATATAATTCGCATTGAACGTGATACAGATGATCATATATTGCCTAAAAACTTTTTTGATATTTTAGTTTTGAGGTTTTTTCCTGTTATAAGCCTAACTTATCTTGCTTCTATCATAAGTATTGCCATTAGTTCTGGGGATTTTGTTCAATATATGTTTTTGGACAGAAAGGCTTACCTGATGGGAATATTACTGGTTATTTGGGCTTCGGGTCCTGCAATAGTTTGGATTTTGCTAGTTGGCAACCCATTACTTAAGCATGTGGCTGATATATGGTATAAGATTTTATCCATATTATTAATAGTTACTATTGGTTTGAGCTATGTGTTGTTTCCTGAGGCAAAGCTATATGGTTTAAGAGAGTATTTTGTTTTATCTATACCAATATTTATTCTAATTTATTTTGTTTTTGTCAGAGATAATTTATCCAAACCTCTGGTATATCCGCTAAATGCACTGGGCTTTTGCGCTTTGGTATGGGGTATGTTTATGGGAGCAGTAATATAAAAAAATAATAAACTTAGAAATTTCTTGATAACACGTAATCACTAAGATCACATAGAAGCGATCTATATTTATTATTTTGAATAATATTAAGCTCTTTTTTTGCATCATTTGCATATTGGTTGGCAAGATTTAGAGATTTTTCTATAGATTTATGTTTTTCTATATATGAAATAGCAATTTCAAAGTCATTTTTACTTTGATTTTTATCACCCAATGTGCGTTCCCAAAACAATTTTTCTTTATCATTAGCGTCTTGTAGAGCAAAGATCACCGGAGCAGTCATTTTTCCCTCTTTAAAGTCATCTCCAATATTTTTTCCAAGAGTTTCCTGATCAGCAATATAATCTAATGTATCATCAATGATTTGAAATGCGTTACCAAGTTTTATTCCATAGTTACGCATGGCTTTGCATTCTTCTACGGATCGGGTAGATAAAACCGCACCAACTTCGCATGATGCTGCAAAAAGAGCGGCTGTTTTAGATTCTATAACTTTGATATATTCACTTATAGATGTTTTTATATCATTTGTAGTGGAAAGCTGTAAAACTTCACCTTGAGCTATAATAGCAGCCGCATTTGATAATATTCTAAGTATATCTAAAGAGCCACTTTTAACCATCATTTGAAATGATTTTGAAAATAGAAAGTCACCTACAAGTACGCTGGCTTGATTCCCAAAAATTAAATTTGCGGCTTGTTGGCCACGTCGTTCATTGCTTTCATCAACGACATCGTCATGTAATAGTGTGGCTGTATGGATAAATTCAACTGCGGCGGCTAAGTGATAGGACTTTTCCATAGGGCCTTCGAACATTGCGGTAGATGCCAGAGTTAAAAGGGGGCGTATGCGCTTTCCCCCAGCCATAATTAGGTATTGCGCTAGTCTAGGTATCAGCGTTACATCAGATCGCATGTTTTGAATGATAAGGGCATTAACTTGGTTCATATCCTGATCTAGCAGGTCTGATAATATATCAAGGGGGTTGGATTTATTATCCATTACATCATTCATTTTTAAATTTTGAGTTTGCATATATGCTTTAAACCAACTTTTTTACATATTAGCAAGATATAAAA
>JALTAZ010000040.1 GCA_027075555.1 Micavibrio sp. | reverse complement strand
ATGATAATCACAGCGATAAATACAATGTGTTTGCTTCTTATACTTCATTGCATAGGAATAACACGAAGACACTGGAAGCGCTACATCCCACGGGCTTACGCCCGGGGAGTTATTTCACGTTAAATGGGTTGACCTATAAAGTTACTACGCTGCGGCAACAATCTTAGCTTTTGTTAAAGCTATTTTTTCTTGAATATGTTTTTTATCAGTTTCTTCAGAAGCCATTTCTATGTCCTCACTAAGATCAGATAATAGCTGTTCAAGACTTTCTTTATTGAGGTCACTAACTAAAATTGCCTCCTCTGCAAGAATAGTACAACGTTTAGCAGTGACATCAGCAACCCCCCCAGATATAAATATTTCCTTGGCATCATTTCCTTGTTCTTTAAACAAGCGCACTACACCAGCTTTTAATGATGAAAGCAAAGAACAATGACCCCTCATCACGCCAAAACGCCCTTCATCACCTGGAATTTCAACCATATAAACACTTTCAGAAATAAGTTTTTCTTCTGGTGATACAAGTTCAAATTGAATTATATTGCTCATTACATTATTTCCAGTTTAGGTTCGTTACTTATAATAGGAAGCGGAGATCCAGAAGATATGCCACTTACATAATCCCAAGGAGCCTTTACAACCACTACAGGACCAATTTCAGAATCTGATAATGTATACCCATAACCGTCTTCTATTACCATTTGACCTGCTACGCTCTCAGTAAACTGAACAAGCAGATTTTCCCAGTCATGTCCTTTATTTTTATCAGTCATCGAAGTTATGCCGCCTCTTGTGCCATCTTGGTCGCTTTTTCAATGACCTGCTCAATAGTACCTGTCATATAGAAAGCAGCCTCTGGCAAGTGATCATATTCACCCGCAACAATAGCCTTAAATCCTTTGATTGTATCTTCAAGGTCAACAAAAATCCCAGGAGATCCTGTAAACACTTCGGCAACATGGAATGGCTGAGATAGAAAACGCTGTATTTTACGTGCACGTGCCACTACCAACTTATCTTCTTCCGATAGTTCATCCATTCCCAAAATAGCAATAATATCCTGCAAGTTCTTATAGCTTTGCAACGTTTGTTGAACAGATGAAGCAACTTCGTAATGCTCATTACCAATAATACGTGGATCAAGAATACGTGACGTTGAATCAAGTGGGTCAACTGCTGGATAAATCCCTTGTTCTGCAATCTGGCGAGATAAAACAGTAGTTGCATCAAGGTGAGAAAATGTTGTTGCCGGCGCAGGATCAGTCAAATCATCCGCAGGAACATAAACCGCCTGAACTGAGGTAATAGAACCTTTATTTGTCGAGGTAATACGCTCTTGCATAGCTCCCATCTCTGTTGACAAAGTAGGCTGATAACCCACAGCCGATGGAATACGGCCAAGAAGTGCTGACACTTCCGCCCCCGCCTGGGTAAAACGGAAAATATTATCAAGGAAGAATAAAACATCTTGCCCCTCCTCATCACGGAAATATTCCGCCATAGTCAATGCTGATAATGCCACTCTTGCACGCGCACCAGGGGGTTCATTCATCTGCCCATAAACAAGTGCCACTTTTGATTCTTTGTGATTATCTGGTTTAATAACACCAGACTCAATCATTTCATGATAAAGGTCATTACCCTCACGAGTACGCTCACCAACACCACCAAACACGGATACACCACCATGCCCTTTAGCAATATTGTTAATCAATTCCATAATGGTAACTGTCTTCCCAACACCAGCACCACCGAACAGACCAATTTTCCCTCCTTTTGAATATGGACAAAGAAGATCAATAACCTTAATTCCTGTAACAAGAATTTCAGTATCTGTTGATTGCTCTGAAAAAGTAGGCGCCTCACGATGAATTGGCCAATATTTCTTAGTTTTAACGACCTTACCTTCATCGATAGGCTGACCGATAACATCAAAAATACGCCCTAAAGTCTCTTCACCTACAGGAACTGAAATACGATCACCAGTATCAATAACAGGCTGACCACGTTTCAAACCATCAGTCATATCCATAGCAATAGCACGCACAGAATTTTCACCTAAATGCTGAGCCACTTCAAGAACCAGAGTTTGCCCATCATTTTCAGTATGAAGAGCGTTCAAAATCGGAGGTACGCAACCTTCCTCAAATTGCACGTCAACAACCGCGCCTAGTACCTGCAATATTTGACCTTGTGCTTGTTTTGCCATTTTATTCTAGTCCTCTTTGTTTAATCAATAAAATCATTTAATAGTTAATTCAATAAGATCCACTTTTTTTAGTATTATTAGAGCCATCTTTATCAGGATTAAACTCAAATTTTTTGGGTCTTTTAGACAAATCAGGCTTTATATAAGATGCCTTAGCTCTTTGATATTTCTTTTCAAAGGCAGGAATAGCCCGCAATCTAGCCAACACATCTGCCGCTAGCTTGCGCCCTGCTTCACTATCACTAGGATAATGAACCCCCGCTATTTCACGACGATGTGCAACATCTATCGCAAATTGTTTATAAACTTCTGCATTTTCGGGATCAAAATCTGCAAGTACCAAAGCATTTATATATGTTTGTGTTGCATGACCTGAAGGGTAAGCGGGATGGGGTGGATTATCTATAACCGTTGTTAATGTGGGATCAATCTCTGTTGGGCGTGGACGCGCAAAATGCTTTTTACGCTCTAATATAAAATACATATTATCATTATCAATCATTTCCATTAGCAGTAACGTTTGATAATTTTCTTTATCAATTAGCCTTTCTTTTACAAACATCTGATGAGCACTCACACCAGTATTTTCATATAAAATACGCTGTATTGTCTCCTCTGTTCGTTCCTCTTTAGCAAATTTATGCAATTTAGCTAATTCTTCTTGTGTTTCTTTGCTGGAATTCTTAGGTGGCGGTGCTACATCAAAAACCTCATCACGAGATAAAAGTATGGGTCCACTTTCAATAATTTTCAATAATTTAGGAGCCCAGTTCTTATATAAAAACCTGACATCATCAATATTCTTTTCATCAGCCATAGAAAACTGCGAATAAAATCCCAAAGCAGATAAAACCAGCAAATAAGAAAGTAATATTTTATTCTTAGTCATAATATTCCTCTTAAAAACATTGAATTATATAGCCTCTGCGCCAGATATAATTTCAATCAATTCTTTAGTAATATAAGCCTGACGAGCACGATTATATTGCAATGTCAAATCATCTATCATCTCACCAGCATTACGCGTTGCATTATCCATAGCCGTCATACGGGCGGCCTGTTCACCTGCCGCACTATCTAACAACGCTCGGTAAATCTGAACTCCAACATTGCGCGGTAATAACTTACCTAAAATCTCTTCTTCGGTAGGCTCAAAATCATACGGAGATTTTATAGACACAGAATCTGAATTGGATTCTAACTCAACATCACCTGCCTGATCTTCTAATTTATCAACTTCAAATGGAATTAGCTGCTGAGCCTCTGGGGTTTGCACAAGTACTGATTTGAATGAATTATACATCAAAATACATTTATCAAACGCCCCTGCGTCAAATTTATCAATAACAAAACTAGATATTTCATGAGCCTGAGAATATTCAATATGGTTTTTCCCAAATACTTCACGAAAAGCATGTAAAATTTTATCACCATGCTCTCGCTGTAACAGATCATACCCCTTACGCCCTGCACAAATAAGGGATACTTCTTTGCCCTGCGCCTCTAACTCCTTAATCTTAATCCTGCTATCACGCACAATATTAGAATTAAAACCACCACAAAGCCCACGATCAGCCGTAACAACTATCAAGAGATATTTACAATCTTCACCACTACCAGATAAAAGCTTAGGTGTAGTGGAACTCACAGTAACATTAGAAGCAAGCCGTGATAGCATAGCCCCCATAGCAAGAGCATAGGGCTGTGATTTTTCTGCCTGTTCTTGTGCACGGCGCAACTTACTAGCCGCAACCATCTTCATAGCAGACGTAATCTTACGAGTAGATTTAACAGACTTAATACGATCCCTATAATCTCTTAAACTTGGCATAGTATAATTTTATCTTTCTTAATCATAATAATTTCTGGCTAAACTAAATATATAATAGCCATCAAGCCGCTTCTTTATTAGACCCCGCAAAACCTCTGGTAAAGTCATCAATAAACGACCTTAAGCTGCTTTCAGTATCTTCATCAATCTTTTTATCACTGCGAATTCTATCTAAAATTTCCGAGCCTGTAGCACGCAAACTTTCTAGTAAACGCTGCTCATATAATTCAACATTATCCAAATCAATATCATCCAAGAAACCTTTTGTTCCTGCGTAAATAACTGCCACCTGTTCTTCAACAGGAAGTGGAGAATATTGAGGCTGTTTAAGCAATGACGTCAAGCGCGCACCACGTGCAAGTAGCTTTTGTGTTGCAGGATCAAGATCAGAAGCAAATTGAGCAAATGCCTCCATCTCACGATATTGTGCAAGCTCTAGTTTCATGGATCCAGAAACCTGCTTCATCGCCTTAATTTGAGCAGCAGAACCAACACGTGATACTGATGCACCAACATCAATCGCAGGACGTATTCCCTTGAAGAACAAGCCAGACTCAAGGAATATTTGACCGTCAGTAATTGAAATAACATTTGTCGGGATATAAGCAGAAATATCGCCACCTTGCGTTTCAATAATTGGTAAAGCGGTCATTGACCCGCCACCGTGCTCATCAGACAGCTTACATGCACGCTCTAAAAGACGAGAGTGAATGTAAAACACATCACCAGGATATGCTTCACGCCCTGGAGGACGACGAAGAAGTAACGACATCTGACGATACGCAACGGCCTGCTTAGATAAATCGTCATAAATAGCAAGTGCATGCATTCCATTATCACGAAAAAACTCACCCATTGCCGCCCCACAATAAGGCGCTAGATACTGCAAAGGAGCAGGATCAGAAGCCGTAGCAGCAATAACAATAGAATATTCCATTGCGCCTTGTTCTTCTAACTCCTTTACAAGCTGAGCTACAGTAGAGCGTTTCTGACCAATAGAAACATATATACAATATAGATGCTCTTTTTCATTATCAGAAGCATTAACAACCTTTTGGTTGATAATAGCATCAACAGCAACTGCAGTTTTACCTGTTTGACGATCTCCAATAATCAATTCACGCTGACCACGTCCAATAGGGACAAGCGCATCAATTGACTTCAGACCTGTTTGCATAGGCTCATAAACAGATTGGCGGGGTATAATGCCTGGGGCTTTAACCTCAATACGACTAGATGTTTTTGTCTTTATAGGTCCTTTACCATCAATCGGATTACCAAGAGCATCAACAACACGTCCAAGCAACTCGCGACCTGTTGGCACCTCAACAATTTGCCCCGTACGACGCACAATATCGCCTTCTTTAATATCGCGGTCATCACCAAACACAACAACCCCAACATTATCAGCCTCAAGGTTAAGAGCCATGCCCTTAACGCCGCTAGCAAATTCAACCATTTCACCTGCTTGAACTTCGTCCAAACCATATACACGCGCTACACCATCACCAATAGACAGAACCTGACCTATTTCTGCAACATCGGCTGCTGCTCCAAAATCAGCAATCTGCTTTTTTAAAATATCTGAGATTTCTGCTGCTTTTATTTCCATTATATAACCTCTTTCAAGTTTTGAACTGTATTTTGATTTGAACTAGACTTAAGCGCCGCGCCAAGACGCTCTAACTTACGACGTACAGAATCATCAATCATATATGACCCTATCGTAACAATGACCCCCCCCATAATCTCGGGTGTTATTTTTTCTTCAACAAAAACCGCACTACCAAGAGCCTTTTCTATCTTCTTCTTAAATTCCTTAGATTGAGAGGCTGTAAGTTTAACTGAAGTTTCAACACTAACTTCTATTTGCCCTGATTTTTTAGCTATAATCTTCTTATAAGCATTGATAATACCTGGCAAGGCATCTAAGCGACGATTTTGCACAAGAACCCCAAGAAAATTCTTCGTTAGCTTATTAAACCTAGCTCTATCTGCAATAACCCCCATGAAGGAAGCCTGTTTCGCTTTGCTTATAAGTGGAGAACTCACAACCTCAGCAAATTCTGGAGATTCGTCAATCATATTTCCCAAAGCTAACAAATCATCCCGAATTTTATCAACTGACTTTGCTTTTTCTGCCAAATCGATAAGTGCCCCCGCATAGCGGGTAAATACAACAGAAGAAATAGGCGTGGACGATGGCACGTTCTGGTTCCTTAGTCTATAGTTTACACATGCAAAATATCTTAAGTTAAAGCATTAATTTTATTTTGCGTTGGGGAGAATTAGCATACCAAAACACAACTGACAAGTATCAAGATTAAGGCTTTTGTAAAATATTGCTTATTTTTTTATATAAACCACAAAATTATTCGTAATTCCTGTAGAATATAGCTATGCTCAACATTAATTTAAGAAAATAAAGCCATTAACCCCGATTGTGAAATTTCCCATTCCATAAAGCCAAATCTTTCAGGATCATAATACATAGCGATTGCGCGAAACATCAATAAATGAGCAATATATATCTCTAATGTTCTTCTACCTAGAAACTTGAATAAAGATATGAATGATGGAGCCATAAACTTATCAGCATCAACATAAATAACTGGCTCAAACCGCCAAAGAATAAATGCCAATATAGCAAATCCACCAAGCATGAATAATGCTTGATTAGCATCTATAGAAGGCATATTGATTCCTAAAATCAGGTAAAAAGCAGCAAAAGATGAAGCCACATATATAATAACATATTTCTTTTCTATACGCCTGTATATATCTTCTTTATGTCTTACTATATATCCCACCAACACGATAGACATGGCAATAGCACCATATTCAACCAAAATTGCGCTTGGAAAACTTAGAAAAAATAATATAAGAAACATGCCCCGCAATGCCTCTGGTGAATGTAGAGAATGCCTAACAACCCCAGCGCGGTATATCCTTAAGAATGCCATTGTAAAAAGTATATTTAATGGCAACAAATACTCCCCAGCAACCATTGCAGAAGCCACTAATACGCTTCCTCCTATCCAAAAAGATTTAGGAACTTTTGTTGTATGAGCAAAACCTATTAAGAAAAACCATATTGGCAGACAAAGCCGCCCTAATGTGCGAAACCACATATCATCTGGATAAAAGAAATACCCCACATGATCTATAACAGTTAAAATTATAGCAACTGCTTTTAACAAGTCGTATGAAGTTAAATCTTTGGGAAGTGGCTTGGCCATATAAAAAAACTCTTTATGCTTTAATTTGTTAGAGGAATTATATTATACTGCCTGCGAAATAATTTGGATACAATTTTTATGATGTCAATAAAACTAAAACAAACAATACTACTTTTTTTTATTATAGTAATTGAAGGCTATGTCGTACTATCATCAGAGTTATTAGCAATAAGACAATCTATCCCCTATGTCGGCAGTGGGACAGATACAATATCAATTATCATCGCAGCTGTTCTAATGCCCTTGGCATTTGGATATCAAAATGGCGGTAAATTTAAACCCCATAAGATGTTCGGTTATTTTATCACCGTTCGAAAAAAGCTTATAATAAATATTATTGTTGCTGCTACTATTTTACTTATTGGTCTATCTTACAAATCTATAGGCTTGTTTTTTAACTGGCTTCCAACCATTGGTATATATGATCGTATATTACAAATATCTATATACTCTATATTATTCTTAGTTATTCCCGTTTATCTTCTTGGACAAACTGTTCCCTTGATTACAAATTTCTTTTCTAAACAGCACTTACCTACTGTAACGGGACGAATATTATTCTTTTCAACCGTAGGTTCATTCATGGGTGCGGTTTTTTCTACTCTTGTATTGATGACATTTTTAGGCGTACATCACACCGTAAGTTTAAATTTTGTTCTTATGGCAATTTTAGTCATAGCTCTAAGCAAAAAAACAGCTTCCCTACCAGTATTTTATACCGTAGCTCTTGCCCTTATTGCAATGTTCGTAAACTCAGACAAAGTCATGTATAGGGAACATATTGTAAAAAATAACCAATATAATACCATACAAGCTGGAGAAACCATAAGCGGATCTCGTGAATTAGTTATAAATGGCAACAGCTCTTCAAGCTATAATGATGAAGGGCGCAAATATGCATATATAGAATTTGCAGAACGTGTTGCTATAATGCCAATAATAAGCTCAGTGCCACCAAAAGATATCCTAGTTATAGGGGCTGGAGCCTTCACCTTTGGGCATAATGATAAAAACAACAATTACACCTATATCGATATTGATCGTGACCTAAAAGAGGTTGCTGAAAAATACATATTAAGAGAGCCTATTGGTGATAATAAAATTTTTATTCCAAAGCCTGCTAGAGCCTTCTTACAAGAATCAAAGAAAAAATATGACCTGATATATTTGGATACATATTTAGGTGGATCTAGAATTCCTGAGCATTTAGTTACGATAGAGTATTTTGAACAGGTTAAAAAACATTTGAAGAATAACGGTATTTTAATGACGAACTTCATATTATCACCAAATTTCAATAGTGCGCTATCACGAAACTTGGATAATACATTTAGATCTGTATTCCCTCACACATCGCGCGTTGTAATTAAAGAGCAATATAAATTATGGTCTGATAGCGCGACACAAGCTGCAAATGTAGCTTATATATATCGCCATCAAGATAATTATAAAAAGGGGCACATATATACCGATAATAAAAATACTGTATTTTATGATAAACCTAAAAAGATTGCCCCTTAAATTTTAAGTATAAGAACAAAAATATGAAAAGATTAGAAAATACATTATTTCTATTTATAATAATAATACTTGAAGGATATATAATACTTTCAGCAGAGCTGATTGCCATGCGAATGACAATCCCCTTTGTGGGAACTGGAACCGATAATATATCTATAATTATAGCTGCCGTACTACTCCCCCTCGCAGCAGGGTATCAAGCTGGAGGAAATTTTAATATAAGATCTAAAAATGGTCGGTATATCTCCATAAGAAAAAAACTGATAAAAAATATTATAATATCATCGGTATTTTTGCTAGTAGGTTTAAGCTATTTCCTTATGCAATTTTTCTTTTACTATGGCCTTGAGAAAAATGGTATCGAAAATAGTCTAATACAAACCATTATATATTGCCTTACATTCATCGTTACCCCAACATACTTACTTGGACAAACCGTACCACTTATAAGCAATTATTTTACAAAAGAAAAACTATCCAAAATTACGGGGAAAATGCTATTTTTTTCCACTATAGGTTCTTTTGCAGGCTCTGTTATAACAACACTTGTACTAATGCAATATATAGGTGTACATCATACCGTTTCTATTTTACTAAGTTTATTATTTATCTTAACCTTAATTCTAAGTAAGAAAAAAAACTACGATCAAGCTCTATATATGTTTTTTATACTAGCTGCTTCATTGGTAATAAACTCAGATTACGTCATGAGAGATATGCTCAATATAGTAAAAAATAATAAATATAGCACTATAATGATTATGTATTTAAATGATAATAACGATATAGATGAAAAAAATGGCACTCCACATTTATTTATTAACAATAACGACTCCTCTAAATATTCTAAAAACGGTAGAAAGCACAACTATATTGAGTTTGCTGAAAAGATAACAATAGAGGATATACCAGAAGATGCCCCACCTAAAAATGTTTTAATCATCGGCGCTGGTGGCTTTACATATGGTCATAATGACTTAAAAAATAATTTTACATATATTGATATTGATAAAGACCTCAAAGAAGTTTCAGAGAAATATCTATTAAAGGAAAAACTACAACCCAACAAAACTTTCTATCCGCTTCCTGCCCGCGCCTATCTTAATATGACCGATCAAAAATTTGATATAATCCTTCTTGATGCATATCTTGGGGGGTTAAGTATTCCAGAACATTTGGTAACACGTGAATTTTTCATGGAAGTCAAAAAACATCTAAATGATAATGCTGTACTTGTTGCAAACTTTATTACATCACCCAATTTTGGCAATTTATTTTCAAAAAATATAGATAATACTTTCAGGTCTGTATTTCCGTACGTTTCACGTCATGACACACATAACGAATATGATATATGGAATAACAGCCCAACAAAAAGCTCAAACTTTATGTATATATATAAACATGATATGACATATGATGATACTGCGATAAAATAGCAAGAAGAAAGGTTGATTATATTATGGACTGGTTGATACAAATCATGGCTTTTATAAATAAAATCCTGCCTGATGCTGTAGAAATCATAATATTTGGTCTGTTATTTTTCTTTATTGAACGCATCAAGCCAGTTGAAAAAGATATTGGCTTTTTTAAAAATGACATGAAAAACGAAATATTTCTAGCTACAGTTAATCTGTTGATATTTATACCTCTTTCTGCATTCATAGTGACCCTATTTATCGATATAACGCTTAGACCGTTTATAGACGAGCAGTTATTTGCAGATCAAATAATGGCACTGCCTCTTTGGCTACAAATAATATTAGGAGCAATTATTATTGATTTTGCTACCTATTGGCGACATAAATTTACCCATTACTATATGTGGTCATACCATTCTGTCCATCATAGTGTTAAGCATATTACATGGATAACCGGGCTTCGTTTACACCCAATTGATGTATTTGTTGCAACATTATTTACATATGTATTTCTTTACTTCTTAGGCTTCTCAGGAGCAGGTTTTCTTGGAGCTGTAACTTTAATAAAATTCATGAATTATTTTACTCATATCAATCTAGACCTTAAATTTAGCAAGCCATTACGATATATCATAGCCTCTCCAGTGTATCACCGCTGGCACCACGCGACAATAGAGCGTGCATACAATACTAACTTCTGCGGAGCTTTTCCGTTCCTTGACTTGATATTTGGAACATATTACCACCCCGAGGATCTTCCAAAAGCCACAGGGTTATCCCCTGCAGAGCAAAAGAATTTCCCTGAGTTTGGATATATTAGCTGGCTTACATATCCATTTAAGCGCGATTATAAATTCTGGAAGAGAAAGCTAAGTAACAATAAATAAAATCTTGTTATTTTATTTATTGTCCGCCATAAACTGTATTTTGTTACTTATCTAGTTTCCTTAAGCCGCAACTAAATAACGCCCTAGATCTTATGATTAGGTAATTACATAAATTTACAAAAAACTCTGCGGATCAATATCAATATAAATGCGAACATTTGAAGGTACTTTTACGCCACTAACCCACGAAGATACGGTTTTTTGCAAATTGATTTTCTTATCAGCACGCACCAATAAACGATATCGATATTTACCCCGCAAGCGAGCCATTGGCGCAGGTGCGGGGCCAAGAGTTTGAATATATGCTCCTTCCTTTGTTACTCCTTGAAAAGAGGTCTTCCCAAGAGATTTAGCAACATCAATAACCGAAGATTCCTCTCTGCCAGATATTATAATTCCTGCTAAACGGCTATAAGGTGGCATTCCTGCCTCCTCACGCTCTGCGGCTTCTACGCTTAGAAATTCATCGCGCCTATTACCTGCCATTGCCTTCATAATTCTGTGATCAGGAAACCAGCTTTGCAACATGACACAGCCCTTTTTATGCTCACGCCCTGCTCTACCTGCTACTTGATGAAGCATTTGATATGTACGCTCAGCAGCGCGTAAATCCCCACCCTTTAAGCCCAAATCGGCGTCAACAACCCCAACAAAAGTAAGATTAGGAAAATGATGCCCCTTGGCAATAATTTGTGTTCCTATAATTATGTCCACATCACCACTAATAATTTTATCAAGCATAGATTTAAGCTCTTCATTACTTTCGGCAGTATCACTAGCCAATACCATAATCCGTGCATCAGGGAAATTTTGTTTAACTTCCTCAAAAATGCGCTCTACTCCAGGACCACAAGCAGCAAAACTATCAATATCATTGCAAGACGGACAATGTTTTGGTACAGCGCTGTGAAAGCCACAATGATGGCAATGCAAACAACCAGAGCGCTTATGCGCTACTAACCATGCGGTACATCTTGGGCATTCCATTCTATGACCACAAGTGCGGCATAAAGTAAGCGGCGCATAACCACGGCGATTTAAAAATAGCAAAGATTGCTCACCTGCATCTAGACTTTCTTGCACCTTTTCAAGTACCGTTTTAGATAAAAAACAACCGCACTCTGGCTTATCTTCTCGTAAATCCACCACCGAAATATCAGGCAAGAATGCACCTCCATAACGGCTTGGCAAAACTAAATGCTTATATTTACCCTCCCAAGCATTCATCATAGTTTCTAATGAAGGCGTGGCCGACACAAGAATAATGGGAAACTTACCAAGATTAGCACGTACAACTGCCATATCCCGCGCATGATATATAACTCCATCTTCTTGCTTATAGGCAGGATCATGTTCCTCATCAACAATTATAAGCCCAAGATTTTTATATGGTAAAAACAAAGCAGAGCGCGCGCCAACTACTACGCGCGTATCACCCTGCGCCACACCACGCCAACTATCGCGCCTTTGTGCAGGCGCAAGATGAGAATGCCAAAGTGCAGGAGCACAGCCAAAGCGCCTTTTAAACCTCTCTAAAAAGGCATTAGACAAAGCAATCTCAGGAAGCAAAATTAAAATTTGCTTATTCTCTTTTAGTGCTTGCGCTACAGCTTCAAAATAAACTTCAGTTTTACCAGCACCTGTTACCCCATCAAGCAATGATACGCTAAACCCACCATAGCAAACATCTTTTCGTAATTCATCAGCTATTATTTTTTGATCTTCTGATAATTTAGCCAAACATCCATCAGATTTAGGATATAAGCACGGCGCGATGTTATATATGCTAACTTCTGATAGCATGTTCTTATCTGCCATAGCTTTAATAACCGCAGGCGAACAACCTGCAAGATCTGCTATTTCAGAGGCTTTGCGGGTTTTCATATCTGCCATAATTTCTAAAACTTTTTTACGCTTAGGCGTTAACCCTTTGTCCGGAACGTATAAATCAATATTTATCCTAAACCCACGCGATGCTCTCGGTGGGTTTAATCCCGCAGATGAGCTTAGTGCCATTTTAAGAACAGATCCTTTCATTGACAAAGTATATCCCGCCACCCAATCAATAAATTCGCGATTAACTTTGGACATAGGTTCAATACTATATTTAGATATTACAGATTTAAGTTTTTTGGAGGCTATATCCCCGTCTCCTATAGCTTGTCTCCAAACAACACCTGTTACCTCACGATTGCCAAGCGGCACACAAACATAATCACCTGCGGATACCGACAAATCTGAAGGGACTAAATAATCATATTCTTTACCCACTGGGTAAGGCACAAGCACACAGACCCTATCACCTGTTTCTTGAACATCTGGCTTTTCTTCTTCAAATAATGATGTTTGATCCATATCAATGATGTAACATTTTACTAAGGTAATTCATAGATTCTTGCACTAACCATTTACAATATGATATTAAGGGGCATGAATAAAATTACCCAATTTTTTAAAAATGCAGTTTCAATGATCTTCGGGCAAGATGAAGTTGAGCAGTCACAAAAAGTCATTAAAACATATAATGACCCACAGGTTAAGGCGGGAATTATTCATCTAAGAAATGTACTAGCAAATAGTGATGCCAAAGCAGATAAAGATGATTATAGCGTGGCTTTCCAAGGAATACATATAAAGCCAGATATGAGCGCAGAGGAAATAAAGGAGCAAATGGATATTGTTCTTGATGTGCTTTACGAAAGAAACCTTATATCACCAAAAGAGCAAGAGCGCGTTCATCGCGACACACTACTAGCATCGATGACGCAAACTGTAATTGATGGCATTGAAAAAGGTGATCCTAATCAAGTCCTGTTAGATTCTATCCGCTTTGAGCAAGAATTACGCAAACCACAATTGCAAGTAGTTGATTTTGGTGCTCCTGAAAATAATTGATAACATATATAAATAAAAAAAACCCCTCTTGCTCTATTAACAAAAAGCATTTACGTTTGCATCGTCAAATTCAAATGTAAATAAGGGTAACAAAGCACATGAAATTTTTTGCTGATACTTCAAATCTTGATGAAATCAAAGAACTTGATAGTTATGGACTTTTGGACGGTGTTACAACTAATCCGTCTATAATTGCAAAATCAGGTAAAGAGTTTATACCACTTATCAAGGAAATATGTGAAATAGTGACTACGGGCCCTGTCAGTGCAGAAGTAACAGCAACCGATTATGACACCATGCGTAAAGAAGCCGATATACTACGCTCTATTGCCGATAACATAGCGGTAAAAGTTCCGCTAACCCAAGATGGCTTAAAGGTATGTAAAGAGCTATCTGATGAAGGAACTATGGTAAACGTTACGTTGTGTTTTTCTTCTGGTCAGGCACTATTAGCAGCAAAAGCAGGTGCTGCCTTTATATCACCATTCGTTGGCCGTCTTGATGATATTTGTTTTCAAGGGCTTGATCTAGTTGCTGATATTTTAACTATATATGACAATTACCCTCAATATGACACAGAGGTTCTTGTAGCATCTATACGCAACCCAATTCACATTATCGAATCTGCAAAAATGGGTGCACATGTCATGACCGCACCACCAAATGTTATAAAACAATTATATAATCACCCCCTTACAGATAAAGGCTTAACCGCCTTTGTTGCTGATTGGGAAAAAACCGGTCAGAGCATTTTATAATAACACTACAAATCAAATTAAGGCGCTCTTGAAGCATTTTGCAAGAGCGCTCTTATATGATATGATTCGCCCATGAGTGATGTTATTTCAAAAACTAAAATCACAAAAACCGATATTCTTAATTTTCTTAGCGATAACCCCTCGTTTTTGCAAGATAACCCTGATGTAGTTGATGCCCTAATTCCACCTAAAAAGCGCCCAGTAAAAGGGGGGGTTGCAGATTTTCAATCCTATATGATTGAAAGGTTAAAAGCCGATAAAGATGAGGTCTTAAATTCAACTCGTGAAATAGTTGAAAATGCCCGTTCTAATATGAATAATCAGCAACGTATCCATAAGGCCGTTCTTAGGTTACTTGAAGCACAAACATTTGATGAGTTTATCCACTGCATAACTATGGATTTATCACCATTACTTGATGTTGATATATCAGTTCTAGTAGTCGAATCCGATGAAAAAGATATACCCCATATAAATCAAAATGGCATAAGAATTGTACCAAAGGGTACAATTGATAAATGGATGAATGGTAAAAATATTCTTCTGCAAGACAGTATTAGCGGTATCGAAGCCATTTACGGTGGTGGTGCAGCCCTTGTTTGTTCTCAAATACTTTTACGTGTAGATATATCAATGTGTACACCCCCAGCAATTCTTGCTTTTGGCAGTCGCAATCCTAATATGTTCCATGATGGACAAGCAACAGACCAAATTTTATTTTTAGCCAGAGTTATAGAGCGATGCTTTCGCTCTTGGCTAACCCTTCCCGCCTAATATTTTTATAATTAGGCAAAATTTAATAATTTTAAAACTCTTCCAATTCGGAGGAAAACATGATCAAACAAGAAATTATGGCATTATGTGCCGAAGATTTAGCTCAAAAACTTGAAGAATGGCAAACATATTTGCGCGTTGAGAGAAATGTATCAAAACATACATTAAGGGCTTATAGCTATGATGCTAGCCATTTCATAAAGTTCTTGTTCTATCATTTAGGAACAAATCCTTGTATTGATGATTTATCAAAAATAACCATTCTTGATTTTCGTAGCTGGCTATCTCAAAAGGCCATAGATGGCACATCAAATGCCAGCCGAGCAAGATCACTTTCGGGTGTTAAAAATCTGTTAACCTGGTTTGACAAACAAGGAATTATGCATAACCCCGCAATAAAAACAGTTCGCAGCCCAAAATTAGCTCATAAGTTACCCCGCCCTTTGCACGAAGAGCAAGCAAAGGAAATAATTGAAAATGCTGGAGAGTTAGAATCTAAAAGCTGGATAGGTAAACGCAATATAGCACTATTTACCATGCTCTATGGTTGCGGTTTGCGAATTGATGAGGCTTTATCATTAAATATTAAGGATTTTCCACGCGATGGTTTTTTACAAGTCGTTGGCAAGGGAAGAAAAGAAAGGCAAGTTCCAGTGATTTCTTTGGTTGAAACAACTCTTAACGATTATTTATCAGAATGTCCATACCCTAATGAAACAAATAGAGCCATGTTCCTTGGTGCACGGGGCAAACGCTTAAACCAAGGCATAGCACAGCTTGCAATGCGGCAATTACGCGCTGTTTTAGGGCTATCCGAAAACG
>JALTAZ010000039.1 GCA_027075555.1 Micavibrio sp. | reverse complement strand
ATGCATTATATATTACTCCACAAGCTGCGCGCAGCTTTGAAAAAACTTTATTAGAAGGCAAAAATAACGGACTTAGAAGACCTAGGCCTATAATGGTTGAAAAATCAAAACTAGACAGAATGCTTCCAAAAGGAGCAGTTCATCAGGGAGTTGCTCTTGCATGCTCTCCCCTTGAAGAGATAGACGAACGCGACCTTGTTATATTACTGCATCAGAAAAAACGCGTAATGGTCGCTATGTTAGATCAGGTAACTGACCCACATAATGTGGGGGCAATTCTACGCAGCGCCGCAGCATTTGGGGTTAATGGTGTGGTTATGCAAAAAAAACATGCACCAGAGCTAAACGGCGTACTTGCTAAAACCGCATGCGGGGCAGTAGATCATATACCCGTTGCCAAGGCTACAAATCTTAGCCGAGCAATAGAGGAATTCCAAGCAGCAGGTTTTATTGCCGTTGGCTTGGATGAGCGCGGAAAAAACACAATTGATAACATAAGAGGCGCTACGAACAATATATCGCCCAAAAGCAACAATTTAATGATTGACCCCCTTGATATTGCTCCTCCACCATTTGGAGATCATGATAAGATATTGCTTATACTAGGATCAGAAGGAAATGGAATAAGACATCTTGTTAAAGAAAAATGCGATGCGTTGCTTCGATTACCAACCAAAGGCACAATATCAAGCCTTAATGTTTCAAATGCTGCGGCAGTTGCTTTTTATGTTATATCTACTTCTAAAAATTATTAAAAAAATAGCTATTAAAATAGTTATGCCTCAATGCGGAGTTATGATAGATGTTTAAGTATAAATAAATATTATTATTTTTTTGACAGATCATATTCTCTCCTGCTACTATTGAAATCAACGAAAACGAAAACCTTAAAGGGGATAAAAAAATTTTACAGGGTGCTTTAATTATTTCTTGCTGTATCGCTGCGATATATGTTACATCTGTCGCTGTAGGGGAAATGCGAAAGCGTGAGAAGGTAAAAATAAGAATTCATACTTGGGCAGATAAAAGAAATAATAAGCTCAGGTAAATGTGAAAATGGTTCAACCCGCTGCTGGCGAAACTCTCTGGTATTTTCGTCAGCTTATCACCCCAAACTCAAAGGCCCTCAGAACTTGTTTCTAGGGCTTCTTTTTTTTGCAAATTGTGGAACTATGTGAAACTATTTATAGAATTTTGACAATTACTTATAAGATATGCTCTAATCGGGGGAATAAGAGCATGATGAATTAAAAAATAGAAGGGAAGATAATGGACAATATAAAGGAATTCTCACCAATAGAAAATATAATAGATGATTCGAGCTTCCAGTATGATTTTGGAGGGACGGTTAGGACTTCCGAAGGGGAAATTGGTGCGGTCTTTAATATTTCTTCTGATACCCCCTTGCCATCGGGATTTGGGCATTTGCAAGAAGTTAGCGTATCAAAAGATGATATAGATAACCTTCCTGATAATTATGATGTTGCCTCCGCAAAGCAAGCTATGGAATGCGGCTAAACTTGTTTGAGTAATTTTTTTGTATAAGCACAGGTAAGAGTCTAGATTATCTAAAAATCTTCACCAAATCATCATCATCGAGAATGCGCCATTTACCTTCTTCTAAATCACCCAATTCTAATGACCCGGTTTGGAAACGGTGTAAGGATATAACCTCATTGCCCAACGCTTTGAACATTTTACGTATTTGGTGATAGCGCCCTTCATGTAAGATCATTACGCCTTTTCGCGAATTTTCTTCACTCCACTGAGCAGGCTTTAGAGGTTTTTTATCACCACATAACATCATTTCACCAGAAGCAAAAATTTCTGCTTCATTGCCTTTCAAATCATCGAGAAGCTCAACGCGATAATACTTTGGTGCATGACTTTTAGGGTGAGTAATGCGGTGAATCAAATCCCCATCATCACTAAGGAGTAATTGTCCGCTGCTATATTTATCCAGCCGCCCTACCATAGATAAAGCAGGCTTACGATTTGCAAAACGCTCTGGCAGTAAATCAAAAATAATAGCGCCGGCATCTTTATGAGAGCAAGTATAGCCTACAGGTTTGTTCATCATAATTGTAAAAGGATAAAGTGGGTCAAGCTTTTTCCCATCAAAAGTAATACGCCCCTGCCCGACCAACGATAAATCAACAGATAAAAAGGGCTTAGTCACGCGATTTCCATCTATTTCCAGCCATTCATTCTTAATTGCCATACTCATTTCCTTGCGCCCTCCATATCCAAGATTAGAAAGCAACTTATCAAGGCGCATTGTTTTAGCCACTGTTTTAGCCACTGTTTTAGCCACTAAGTAAATTCCTTATATTTTAACTTTAAAATCGTATAATATTATTTTCCAAAGATTTAAACAGCATAATCATAATTGTTCACTATAAAATAACAGAAGAAAAATCCATGAAACTAACATGATTATGAGATGATAAATAGAGCGAGCTATAGACATCATTGCCCGACTCGTTCAAACTCGCGCGCATGAGCAATAAAGATGAATTATTTTTAATTGATGGTTCGGGATTTATTTTCCGCGCTTATTATGCGATGGCATATTCACGTCAAAACGGCATGACTAACCCTGATGGGGTAGAAGTCGGCGCGGTCTATGGTTATACAAATATGCTTTTGAAAATGCTTAAAGACTACCACGCGCCGTATATTGCCGTAATTTTTGACGCGGCGCGCAAAAATTTTCGCAATGATATATATCCAGAATATAAAACCAACCGCGATGAAACACCCCAAGACCTAATCCCGCAATTTGCCATTATACGCGAAGCCACCAAAGCTTTTGACATACCGGCATTAGAAGTAGAAGGCTATGAAGCCGACGACCTGATTGCCGCATACACTAAACAAGCCCTAGCCGCAGGCAAAAAAGTTGTAATTGTTTCTTCGGATAAAGATTTGATGCAACTTGTCCAACCTAATGTACGTATGCTTGACCCTATGAAAGGCAAGTGGATAGGTGAAAAAGAAGTTATAGAGAAATTTGGCGTCCCCCCAAACAAAGTAATAGATGTTCAATCCCTTGCGGGTGATAGCGTTGATAACGTGCCCGGAGTGCCGGGAATTGGTATTAAAACCGCTGCCCAGCTTATCAATGAATATGGCAATCTTGAAACATTATTAGAGCGTGCTAATGAGATTAAACAAAATAAACGCCGTGAAAAGCTGATCGAACATGCTCACAATGCTAAAATTTCAAAAGACCTTGTAAGGCTTGATGAAAATGCCCCCCTGCCTTTAGCGCTAGAAAATTTAAAAGCACATGATCCTGATAAGCCTGAGCTTATGAATTTTTTACAAAAACATGCATTTAATTCGATCATAAAACGCCTTGGCGGGAAAACCGTTGCCCCTACAACTCATAAAAAACATAATTCTGATGAAAGCAAAATTAATATAAAGGAAGAAAAACTCCCGCATATATCAGATAACAAATATATACTTATCAATGATACAGCCACTTTAAAACAGTGGATTGAAGAAGCATATAAAACAGGCATTTTAGCCATTGATACCGAGACCACAGGGCTAACTCCTGCAAAAGCTAAATTAGTGGGAATATCGATTTGCTCTACCCTTGGAAAGGCCGCATATATACCCCTTACCCATGTGCAAGAAACTGATCTTTTTGGCGCAGCATCGAATAATGCAATAGCGCAAATAGACAAAAGCAAGTGCATAGCTCTGCTCAAACCGTTATTAGAAAATAAATCTGTATTGAAAGTCGGACATAATATGAAATATGACTGGCAAATACTGGCAAAAGAAGGAATTCATATAGCCCCTTGCGATGATACTATGTTAATATCCTATGTTCTTGACGGCGCAAGTCATAGCCATTCTATGGATAATCTTTCCATATTATATTGCAATCATAGCCCTATTAAATTCGAAGATGTTGCTGGCAAGGGGAAAATGCAAGTTACTTTTGATAAAGTAGCAATAAATGAAGCTCTGAGCTATGCCGCGGAAGATGCAGAAATAACTCTGCGCTTGCATAAAATCCTAAAACCCCGTTTAGCTCGCGAGAAAATGGTTAGCGTTTACGAAACTATTGAACGCCCACTTATTCCTATAATTGCACAAATGGAAATGGACGGTATTAAGGTCAACACCGCGGTTTTACATGAAATGAGTAAGGATTTTGCTAATAAATTATCAGTTCTTGAAAAGGAAATTTATCATCTTGCAGGCCATGAATTCAATATCTCCTCACCTAAACAAGTAGGCGAAGTACTGTTTGATGAGATGGGACTTCAAGGCAGTAAGAAAACTAAAACAGGCGTACACTCAACAAGCGTTAGTATACTTGAAAAGCTTGCGCTTGAGGGACATGAGATTGTTCAAAAAATACTAGAATATCGCGTCTTATCAAAGCTAAAATCGACTTATACTGATGCTTTACAAGAACAGATAAGCCCCTATACAGGGCGCGTACACACCTCTTACAATGTTACTAGAACAAGTACGGGTCGATTATCTTCGTCTGATCCCAATTTACAAAATATCCCAATCAAAACTGAGGAAGGACGCAAAATCCGTGAGGCTTTTATTGCCAAAGACGGACATGTTTTGCTTTCCATTGATTATTCACAAGTTGAGCTACGTCTGATCGCGGAAATGGCAGATGTCGCCGCGCTCAAGCAAGCATTTAGGGATGGGGTGGATATTCACGCCCTTACCGCCTCACACGTTTTTGATATTCCCCTTGATAAGGTAACTCCAGAATTGCGCAGGCAAGCTAAGGCAGTGAATTTTGGTATTATATACGGCATATCGGGCTTTGGTCTAGCAAAACAGCTTAACTGCTCTGTTGAGAAGGCATCAGAGTTTATTAAACGCTATCTTACGCGTTTTCATGAGATCGAAACCTTTATGGAAAAAACTAAAGAAATAGCCAAACGCGAGGGCTATGTTAAAACGCTCTATGGACGTAAATGTTATATTCCTGGTATTTTAGATAAGAACCAAATGCGCGTACGCGGTGCAGAGCGCCAAGCAATTAATGCGCCTTTACAAGGGACTGCTGCGGATATAATGAAAATTGCCATGGGACGCATACCCAAAGCCTTAAAATCAGCAAAACTTTCGGCAAAAATGCTTTTACAAGTTCATGATGAGCTAATTTTTGAAGTATGTGAAAATGAAGCTGAAAAAACACTTAAACTTGTTCAAGAGATCATGGAAAATTCATTTAAAATAAATAATGTAAAAATTTCTGTACCTCTGAATGCTGAGGGTGGTAAGGGTAAAAACTGGGCGCAGGCGCACTAAAAACCTATCCCTAAGGTAATATTTATGCATTTTTATACCAAATTTATGTATTTTTATTTGACAGCATAACCCACAATTATGTATAACCCTTCCATGCTAGATATTTATTTCCACACAAATAGGCTCTAGCATAAAAATTCAGGCGAACTCCACACACCGCCTAATTAAAGGGATTTAATAAAGTTCCCCACACACGGAAAGTTGAGACCGTTCTTGGATTTATCTAAGGCGGTCTCGCTTTGTGAATTTTTTCACTTTTTGATATATATATTAATGCAATATATTGAAGATTAAGCACAAAGACCTACCCTTGGAATTCAGAAACAAAATATCTTCACAAGAGTTCTCTTGACTTAACTTAACTACAATGTGTATAACCCCGCATAACTTGCATAATTTTGCAAAAAATCATGGTCTGGCTAAACTACTCGACTGCCTCGATCATGAATGGTTTTGAACCTTAAATTTAAATAATGAAGGAAAAAGAAATGTCGAAGATGAAAACGCACTCTAGTGCGAAAAAGCGGTTCAAAGTAACCGCAAAAGGCAAAGTAAAGGCCAAAAGCGCTTTTACGAGCCATATGATGATGAACAAGCCTAAATCGATGAAACGCAAGGCACGTGGTTTAGACGTGATGAGCGAAGCTGATGAACGTATTGTTCTGCGCAATTTTCTACCATATAGTCGTAAGACCCGCAAAAGCAAGCCTTACAACAAATCAAAAAGGGAGAAATAAGTCATGTCACGAGTTAAAGGAGGACCACGCGCCCACGCAAGGCATAAAAAAGTTATAAAACAAGCTAAAGGTTATTATGGTCGTCGTAAGAATTGTTTCCGCACTGCGGTTCAAGCCGTTGAAAAAGCTGGTCAGTATGCATATCGCGATCGTCGCGCAAGAAAACGTGAATTCCGCAAATTATGGATTCAGCGTATCAATGCGGCCGCACGTTTGAATGATTTAACATATGGAACATTCATGCATGGATTAAAACTAAGCGGTATTGAGCTCGACCGCAAGATTTTATCTGATATTGCTATTCGTGAGCCAGAGCAATTTGCAACAATTGCAAAAACTGCTGCTGATGCTCTTGCAAAAGCAGAAAAAGCAAAAAAAGCTGCTTAAAATAGCGACTAAAATTAAGAATTATAAAAACAGCCCTTATTATGATATTAAGAGAGGCTGTTTTTTTATTGGGTTATATGTATAATGACTTCTAATAGACTTGCTATATTTGATTGGAACGGAACGTTGATTGCCGATACAAGGCTGGCATGGATTGCTTCTAATGAATGTTTGAAATTCTATGGCAAAAAACCAATTACCTTTAAAACTCAGCTTGAAACATTTGATTTTCCGATTATCCATTATTATAAGCGCAATGGCGTATGTGTTGATAAACTGTTAAAAACCAAAGACGATGCCAATGAGATATTTCAAAATTCTTATGATGCGTTAGCTGCAAAAGCGCGCACAAGGCGCGGGGCAAGGGAGCTACTAAAATGGCTTAACCAGTATAATATAGATTGCATAATTTTGAGTAACTATCTGAAAATCAAAATAGAAGCACATCTTGATCGCCTTAATATTGCACACTATTTCAGCCATGTTTCCGCCAATACCTGCAATGGAACTAGCATTTTAAACTCTACCAGCAAGCTAGAGCGATTATCGGAGTTTATGATAAAACGCGGTTATCACTCTGATAATGCTTTTATAATTGGTGATAGTAAAGAAGAGCCAGATATTGGCAGACATCTTGGTATTACCTCAATAGGTATTACAGGCGGCTGTATCAATGAACGGCGCTTGCGGAGCTCTAACCCCGACCATGTGATTAGCTCACTAACTGAAACTATCGAAATTCTAAAGAGTAAATGGAGTATAAGCCAATAATTTTGTAAATCCTTGATATAATCTCTTTATTTACCTGCATGTCATGTGCTAAATCCATTTATATGATGAATGATATAGAAAATTTAAAGCAAGAAATTACTGATGAGATCAGGGGCGTTAATGACCTGAAATCACTAGATGAGCTGCGCGTAACTATTTTGGGGAAGAAGGGGCGTATAACCGATTTGATGAAAACCCTTGGTAAAATGGACGCTGAGGAGCGAAAAACCAAAGGGCAAGCTCTAAATGCGCTAAAAGATGAGGTTGCTACATTAATAAAAACTAGGGAAGCTGCACTAAAAAAGAAGGCTATTGATGCGCGCATTGCTAGTGAAACCATTGATATAACCTTACCCACTCGCCCACAGGAAAAAGGGCATATCCACCCGATTTCACAAACTATTGAAGAGCTGACTGCTATATTTGCAGATATGGGATTTAGCGTTGCTGAAGGACCAGATATTGAAGATGATTTTTACAACTTCACATCGTTGAACTTCCCCCCTGGACACCCCGCAAGAGAGATGCAAGATACTTTCTTCCTTCCCGATGATCCTAAGGAACAAGGTGAGCATATTAAAAAGCTTTTGCGCACTCATACCTCATCTGTGCAAATAAGACATATGCAAGAAAATAATCCGCCGCATAAAATCATATGTTTTGGTCGCACTTACCGCTCTGATTATGATATAACCCATACTCCGATGTTTCACCAAATGGAAGGGTTGATGATTGATAAATCAACCCATATGGGGCATTTAAAGGGCTGTTTACAGGATTTTGTCCGCGCATTTTTTGAGCTTGATGACCTGCGCGTGCAATTGCGCCCTTCTTTCTTCCCATTTGTTGAGCCTGGCGCGGAAATGGATATTGCCTGTTCTAGGAAAGGTGGCGGTCTTAAAATTGGAGCTAATAAAGATGGCTCTGTTGATAGCTGGATGGAGATTTTAGGTTGTGGCATGGTTCACCCCAATGTTTTAAGAAATTGTGGGCTTGACCCCAATGAATATCAGGGATTTGCCTTTGGCATGGGAATAGAGCGCATGGCGATGCTAAAATATGGCATTCCTGATCTGCGTACTTTTTATGAAAGTGATATTAGATGGTTAGAGCATTATGGTTTTGATCCACTAGATCGCCCAAATAACGCAACGGGCGTTAAGAGCTAGGACGTTATAGCAATTTAGCTTTATTTTACATAGTGATCTAAAGAAAATCTAAAGCACAAAGATGGTCATAGAATGATTGCTGATTATGCGCGTTTTCACGTGGATATGAACGTTTAAGCATCATATAGGTTTGAACCAATTTATTGTGAGAGCTTTGCACTAGCCTATGTGATGAATAATTACGCTGTAATTGGTCATAATAACTGTTACCTCTAGCTTTGTTCCACTCATTAAAAAATTGCTTTTGCTCTGTAATAGCCGCTTTTAATAAAGTTTCAATTTGCTGCAAGTTCCTGTTTGGGGCTTTGATAAGGGCAAAACTAGCCAATAAATCTCCAACTTGCCTATTATACTCATCTATATATTGATCATCTCGCTTGCTTTTGAAGTATTTTAGCATCACCATGCGCTCGCGAAAAGCAAGATCAGAAACAAAGAATAGATGATCAAGATATTTAGATTCTGCCCCACTCATGCTAGATCGACTTTTGTTAAAAGTCGTTTGTTTATGATTAAGGGATTTATAAGCTTGCTCTACTGACATATCCGCCGCATAAGCATAATAAGCACAAGAAAATGATAACAATAAGCAAGCAATTAAAAATATACGCATATTAAACCTCTTTAAATTATTACTTCCCAAATTACTCTGCCCTAGCAATTCGTAGAATATTAGTTGAACCTGACACACCAAAGGGAACGCCTGCTGTCATTATGAAGCTATCACCCTTTTTAAGGAATCCTTTTTCAATGGCAATTTCTGCTGCGTGACGTGCGGGACCTGTGAAATCCTCAATTTTATCCTTATCATAAACTGTATGCACACCGTAAGAAAGCATCAAACGGCGCGCAGCATTTAAATCAGGAGTAAGGCATAAAATCGGTACTTCTGGTCGTTGTCTAGCCGTTCGCAAGGCGGTAGATCCCGAAGTTGTATAATTAACAATCAATTTAGCATCTACATCTTGAGCCACATAATATGCCGCCGTTGTAATGGCATCTGATGGTGTATTTATAGTATCGGGTCTGGCAAGTTCCATCATCTCTATATAATTATCATCTTGTTCAGTGCGCTGTGCAATACGATCCATCATCTCGACTGCGCGCTGTGGATATTCACCAACTGCGGTTTCAGCAGAGAGCATTATACAATCTGCGCCATCATATATGGCGGTCGCCACATCAGAGGCCTCGGCTCTTGTTGGCCGCGCATTTTCAATCATGGATTCTAGCATCTGCGTAGCTATAACCACGGGCTTACCGGTATCGCGCACCTGACGGATCACATTTTTTTGCACAGATGGCACATCTTCTGGTGGAATTTCTACCCCCAAATCACCACGCGCTAGCATTATACCATCGGCTATATCTATAATATCGCCGAGACATGCAAGAGCCGAAGGTTTTTCAATTTTTGCCATAAGCGATGCGCGCCCTTGTATTAACTCTTTAACCTCCTTAACGTCTTCTGGTTTTTGCACGAAACTTTGAGCTATCCAGTCAACGCCCATATCAATCGCGGCTTTTAAATCAGTTTTATCTTTTTCAGTTAATGCAGCTATTGGCAAAATAACATTTGGTATATTAAACCCCTTATGGTTGCTTAAAGATGATCCTGATTGCACTACCCCTTCTAAAAACCCCTCTCCTTTATCAGTGATTTCAATGCGAACCTTACCGTCATCGAGAAAAATATGACTTCCAACTTCCATAGATTCTAATACTTCGGGGTGGGGTAAATATACACGTTTTTCGTTACCAGGAGATTTTTCAGAATCGAATCGAAAAGATTGCCCCTTATCTAAAGATATAGAATCATTTTCAAAATTTCCAATACGTAATTTAGGCCCTTGAAGATCACCAATTACACCTATTGGGTGGTTATAAATGGCTTCTACCTTGCGAATCCTATCCAATACCTTGCGGTGTCCATCATGGCTTCCATGGGAAAAATTAAGACGAAACAGATCGACCCCTGCAACAAAAAGGGACGTAATCATCTCAAAATCACTTGATGCAGGGCCTATTGTTGCCAAAATTTTTGTTTGCCTGTTTCTTCGCATAATATCTTAACCTTACTTTTATAATGGATTCCAATATGTTCTCCATAGAATCTGTATAATAGACTCAAGAAAAATATGACTATATTTTACTATAATTTACTATAATAAGTGTAAATACCCCACTAAATATATACATAAAACATGAAATATAATTTCAATTTCATTTAATTTGATAGTGGATAATCATATGGATATGTCTGTTTTTTTATTATAAATCAGAGGTATTCAAATCTCCGACCTTTAACATTAGGAATAAAATCAAATTGGCATGACCTACGAGATATAGTATGTTACCTATCAGTTGATCACAAGAGATTGTGGTTTTCTACTTTTCTTAGAACATTCCTTGAATAATTTTTCATACGAATGATAATTAAAATAAACTATATGAGGAGCATGGCTCATGTTTGACATCGCGCAAATGGAGAGGGGTAATCGTGTCGAGATAGATCGTTCACGTGATGAAAACCTTACGGAATTCGGAAAGGCCACTTTGACTGATCGTTATTTAATGCCAGAAGAACAATATCAGGATTTGTTCGCGCGAGTAGCCATGTATTATGGCGATGATAGCGACCATGCACAGCGTATATATGACTATATTTCTAAATTATGGTTTATGCCCTCCACCCCCATTTTATCCAATGGCGGAACAAGCAGAGGTTTACCTATTTCCTGTTTTCTTAATGAAACAGGCGATTCACTAGGTGATATTGTTGATCTATGGAATGAAAATGTATGGCTAGCTTCTCTTGGTGGTGGGATTGGCTCTTATTGGGGCAATGTGCGCTCTATTGGTGAAAGGGTTGGGCGCAATGGTAAAACTTCGGGGATAGTGCCCTTTATCCGTGTTATGGACTCTTTAACTTTGGCTATATCTCAGGGCTCATTACGCCGTGGAAGCGCAGCTATTTACCTTCCAGTATGGCATCCAGAAATTGAAGAATTTATTGAAATTCGCCGTCCAACAGGTGGCGATCCTAACCGCAAAGCCCTTAACCTTCACCACGGAATTTTAATTACTAACCGTTTTATGGAAGCTGTCGAAAATGATGAGGAATGGGCGTTAAAATCACCTAAAGATATGTCAGTGGTTGATAAGGTAAGTGCGCGTGATTTATGGATACGCATGTTGACGGCGCGCGTTGAAACAGGTGAGCCATATTTTGTGTTCATTGACCACGTTAATGACGCAATTCCTGATCACCATAAAATGGCTGGACTAAATGTTAAAATGTCCAATTTATGCTCAGAAATTACTCTTCCAACTGGTAAGGATCACTTGGGAAATGAACGTACAGCCGTTTGCTGTTTATCTTCGCTTAATCTAGAGAAATTCGACGAATGGCAAAATAATCCAATATTCATAGAAGATATTATGCGCTTTTTGGATAATGTTCTATCTGATTTCATAGATAAAGCCCCCGAAAGTATGAAGCGCGCTAAATATGCGGCAATGCGTGAGCGCTCTGTTGGTCTTGGTGTGATGGGGTTTCACTCTTTCTTACAGTCTAAAAAGTTGCCTATGGAAAGCGTTATGGCCAAGGTTTGGAATCGCCGTATGTTCCAACATATAAAGTCTCAAGCCGATGAAGCCTCTGTAAAGCTAGCGCATGAGCGCGGTGCTTGCCCTGATGCTGCTGATTACGGAATTATGGAGCGTTTCTCAAATAAAATAGCAATAGCACCAACAGCATCTATATCCATTATTTGTGGCGGAGCTTCGCCAGGAATTGAGCCAATTGCGGCTAATGCTTATACTCATAAGACCCTTTCTGGATCTTTTCCTGTTAAAAATAAATACCTAAAAGCGCTGCTAGCAGAAAAAGGTATAGATAATGACGAAACCTGGAGCTCTATCTTCACCTATGAAGGCTCAGTTCAACATCTTGATGAACTAAGTCAAGAAGAAAAAGATGTATTCAAAACGGCATTTGAAATTGATCAACGTTGGATTATTGAACATTCTGCTGATCGAACACCGTTTGTATGTCAGGCACAAAGTGTTAATGTCTTTCTTCCTGCAAATGTTCACAAAGCTGATCTCCATCGTATTCACTGGGAAGCATGGAAAAAAGGATGTAAAAGCCTGTATTACTGTCGATCAAAATCTGTTCAACGCGCAGAAAGCGATGCCTCTTGGAAACGCTCAATTGAAAAGGCGAAACAAAATGAAGGCGAAGATCAAGGTGCATTGGGTGATGGGTCTGGAGGTTCTATGTATGAAGAATGTTTAGCCTGCCAATAATAGTTACAATCAGATAATTGTTCATAATTGGTAAGGGAAATAATCAAAAGTGAGCTAATAAATTCACTATATGGTGCCATATGGCTTGTATATGGTTTTATATTATGATTTGTTGATGCGTTCCTCACGTAGGTTACTGCGCTTTGTCACTTGCACCTTGCCCTAAAATAAATCCAGACCAATATAGTATTGTATTTATTTTACTAACAACTCATAGTCTTGGAAATATATTAAGCTTAGGAATTATCCTAATATTTATCACCTTCTAATAATAGGAAATTGATGTATAAGTTATGTAGTAACCTTTATACGAATCGGTAGGAGATAAGTATGGGTATTATTGAAAATGTAAAAAATGCTCCCTTATTTCAAGGCATGGCGCAAGATTCCCTCAAAGAGTTATCTAGCTATTGTCATATAAAAAACTATTTTAAAGGACAGGAAATATTCGAAGCCGGCGATAGGGCTGATTATTTTTATGTAATATTAAGAGGGTGGGTGAAATTATTTCGTATGTCACGTGAAGGAGAAGAAACAATTATTCATGTTTTTGGCCCTAGCGAATCTTTTGCAGAAGCAGCCGTATTTACAAATAAAAGGTCATACCCCGTAACATCTCAAGCCGTTACAGATGCAGAAGTTATAGAAATTCCTCGTAGCTTTTTTATTAAAAAAATAGAAGAAGATAGTAGCTTTGCCCTTAGGATTTTAGCATCTATTTCATCGCATCAGCATTATTTAGTCGGACAATTAGAGCAAGTAACTACTCGCACTGCTCCTCAAAGAATAGGTGCTTTTTTACTACGCTTTTGTCATAAAAGAAATACTGATAATGGGGCTGTAGTAGCAGATCTACCATATGATAAATCCTTGATCTCTACACGGCTTAATATAAAACCCGAAACTTTTTCGCGTGCTTTGTTAAAACTAAAACCATATGGCGTAAAACCTGATGGTCGTCATATAATAATTGAAAACCCCGAAGAATTAGCAGATTTTTGTGATGTTCCCTTCTCATCACAATAACAATATTATAAAATATCGTGAGCTTTTGTAAAAAAGTTGCTTTTATGTTATAATGCCCTCGATTCTATGAAATTGCGACAGATTAAGTAATAAAACATAAAATTCTTTTTTAGCGTAAATTTTTATTCCGTGTCGCTAATATTAGTTAATAGGGAGGGAGGGAGATAGGTATGAATAAAGCGCGTAAAGAAGGTGAGTTTTTTGACTTTGGCAATGGTGCAGGTTTGGTGCCAGCTCATCGCCATAATAATGGAGGTGGTTGGGTAGCTGATACAGCTAGTGTTGATGATACAGCTTATATAGGCAATAGGGCGCGAGTATTCGGATATGCCCATGTTAAGGATTACGCTATTGTTACAGGAAACGCCGAAATATCAGGATATGCCATAGTTAAGGATTCAGGATATGTTGGTGGTGATGTTGTTATCCGCGGAGCGTGCACCATAAAAGATCATGCAAGAATAACAGGAAGATCATTTATTGCCAGTAACATAGAAATTGGCGAAAATATAGTATTGGACAGGGATATTTGCTCTTTTAAAACAAATGATTGCCTAGATTGCCCTGCACTCCTTTATGAAAATTATGGCGGCTCTCAGAATAATAAATGTCTATATTGCGTAGAGCAGTGGAACAAGTTCAAGGCAAAAATTACAAATAAAGGGCCGAATAATTCATATTTTAATGCTAGAGATTCTTGGTTTCCAAAGAATGGCGGAGTAAATCAAAATATAGATAATAAAGCACAAACTCCACAAGAGAGCAGAGCTGATAATCAATAGGCGTGTATATTCAGGCAATATATAAGTTCCAAAAACCCTTAAGATTGCAGCAATTTGAATTGCGACAAAAATCGATGTTGTAGGGATGTTTGCTTTTAATTCACGACCAGTATGACCAAGAGCAACACGGCAGATCATACCCAAAGTCATAGATCCTATAGCCCCTGTGGTTAAGGCATGCAGGATCATAGAAAATGGAACAATATCAATTGCCGATAGTGATATTAGTATAAGCCCTATAATAACCCAGATAAAGCCAGCATGTAATATCCACACCATCGGGTCATTAAATATTTTTAATGTATGATAATGACGCATTCTTAAGATATGAATAACCGAAGATATTATACCAAGAACAGCTAGTATAATTCCTTCATTACCTAATATTGCAAGGTGAATTATAATAAGCGCAAGAGATAACAAAGCAATTATATCCATTTTCATTTGCGGAGTTTGAAATGCTTCTACTCCGCTACGACGTAGCGCTGCAACGCTAAAGGCGGGAATAATGCGCCCACCTATCAGGGAAATCATTGTTGTAATTATCAATATTGCAACATAAAGGGGTGCGCGTTCTTGCAATATATAAAACGCAATATTGCAAATAAACAAGATAGTTAACAATATTATAAATATAAAATTACGCTTATTCCAACTTTTGATAAGAGGAATTGAAAGGCTTATGAGCAGGACAGGAATGAAAGCTCCATCAACTACCCAAATTGCTGTATCAGGTAATCCAAAATCAAAATTTGTGACTATGCGCCCTGCTATCCATATAGCACATAAGCTAGCCAAGTGCTTTTGCCTCGCAGGCGCTCCACCAGTCCAATTTGCAACAGCAGTAAGTAAAAACCCTGCAACTATTGCCATTGTGTAACCATATATCATCTCATGGGCATGCCAAAATACAAAATCTCCCATAAGCGTTGGCGCACTAACATAGCCAGCATAGCTCCCACCCCATATTAGCAAACTAACAACACTATAAATTGCACCAAGTAAGAAAAATGGGCGAAAGCCGCGCTCTAATATAGCATGTTCAAAAATATTTTTGCTATTAGATTGCTCTTGCATGTTGACCTTCTTGGGGTTGATAATATTCATCAAAGCACGAGGCGGCTATACGCGCATAAGCCCAGCCTTGCCCTGTTATCTTTACATGATTATTTTTTATCTCAACAATTGCGTCTTTTTCCAATTCCTCTAACATTTTCTTTTCTAAGGGGTATTTAGATATATCAACCTCATAACCACACATTATTTGCTCAATAATATCGCGGCGCTTAATATCTTCTTGGTTTAATATCCGTCCACGGGTTATTGGAAGCTCCCCACTTTCTACAGCTTGACGATATTTAGGGGCATTAGTAGTATTTTGGATATAAGCATCTTTAAACATGCTAATAGAAGATATACCAAACCCTAGTATGGTTGAGGCTTGATCATCGGTATATCCTTGAAAATTACGCCTTAACTTGCCTTTCTTATATGTTTGATATATAGAGTCGGATTCGCACGCAAAATGATCTATTCCAATGGCCTTATAACCAGAATTTTCCAAAGTTTCCTTAACGCAACCAACCATATCATAGCGAAGTTTGCTATCAGGCATTTGGTATTTTTCAAGCAGTTTTTGATGTTTTTTCATCCACGGTACATGGGCATAAGCAAATATAGCCAAACGATCTGGAGCAAGTGATATTGCCTGCTCTACGCTTTGCCTTACGCTATATAATGTTTGTAAAGGCAAGCCAATCATAAGGTCAAAATTGATTTTATTTATACCATTTGCGCGTAAATTATCTACGCTTGCTTTTACCTGTTCAAAAGGTTGAACGCGATTTACCGCCTCTTGCACTGCTTGATTAAAATCTTGCACCCCTAAACTAATGCGGGTAAACCCAATTTCTGATAAAGTTTTAATTTTTTCATTATCAAGTAATCTAGGATCGGTTTCCATTGCTATTTGCGCGTTCTTATCAAATATGAAATATTGATTGAGTACCTCCATTATTGTTTTTAGATCATTGCTTTCTAGAAAATTTGGAGAGCCCCCACCAAAATGAAGATGCGACACGGGCATTTTACTTGCTATATTATTGCCCGCTATCTCTATTTCTTTTATC
>JALTAZ010000038.1 GCA_027075555.1 Micavibrio sp. | reverse complement strand
GATATATAACTGCATCTATTATACCATGAACATTAACAACCTTATTCACAGCATTACGAGTTAAAATAAGCTTTGCCTCCAGTGATTCAATAGAATGTAAATCAAGACGATTACACAATAAAGGCAGCACCGCATCAGGCGCAGATAACTCAATTTCTATAGGGTCATTCCCCACCTTTTCAGAAATAAATTCATACGACCACTCTTGCGTAGCAAATTCTTTATTGTTAATGCCCATAAAACCCTACCCTTTTAATTTATATAATTCATTTGACCACTTAATATATCAGAAATACGTTTAAATGACTTATCCTTAATGTTATTTAGTATAAATTTTTCCATGTTAATAATAACACTGTCATCAAAATCTTCATTTTCAAGTATGCTGCCATAAAGATTATTCTTCAATGAAGAATTTAATGATAATTTTTTAATATTATCCATATTCTTACCTTCAAGGCTATCAGGATCAATGGCCCATTGGTATGAGTGCATACGACCATTAAATGCCTTCATCATGCGCTTCATATGTTTAGGAACACCCATGTCACCAACTCCCATCTCGCGCAATGTTTGATCCATATCTTTAAAAACAGTATCAAATAGAGCTTGAGACATTACTTCATATTTATCACTACTCATAAGCACATGTAATATTATAAATATATGAACCAACAGCAAATCAAAGCGACCATCAAATGTATCTGGAATACCATATTTTTCATAAAACACAGTGTTCCTTGTATTTAAAAGTGCACAAGCGTATAATTTATCTGAAATTTCTTGAACATTTTTATTTTCAATATCTTTTTTCTTGAATAATCTTACTAACATTGATTTTTGCTCTAGGTTTTTTATAAAATTAGATCTAGTCTCTATTACACATATCACTAATATTGAAGAATGCTATGCAAAAAACATATATAATTATTTTTTGTCTTATAACTTTTAGTTTAATAGTCGCTTGTACTCCGGTTACAGCGCAGCATGGTAATTTGTTACAAGATTATCAAATTGAGGAAATTGAAACTGGTAAAAGCACAAAGTCGGATGTTTTACGTTTATTAGGATCACCGACTACACAATCAACATTTGATAATAATATTTGGTATTATATTGGACAGGAAACGGAAAAACACGGCATATTGGATCAAAAAATTGTAAATGAGCGTGTTGTAGAGGTTAAATTTGATAAAAATGATATTGTTAGCAAAATAGAAGAGATCGAAGGTGGTAATCAAGATATACCGTATGCTAGAACAAAAACGCCAACACATGGTAACAACCTTACATTTATGCAACAGCTATTAGGAAATCTTGGACGGTTTAACGGTCAAAGTAGTATGGCAACTGTGCCATGAATATATTATATGGGTCGCTGCTGAACTACTTGCAATAGAACTTCTGTATCAATATCATCACCAACAACATCATCGGTGATTTTGTTTAAGCGCTCTTTAATCATTTTAACTTGAATAATCCCTCCCTTTAACGCGGCATGTCTGTTTAAAATGCCATACATATCTTGTATATATGCATCAGTTAATTTAGGGCGCATAGCCTTAACCTTATCCGCATCAGATACACCGCCCACCTCTATAGCAACAACCATACTAACTACCTGCTGTACACCGTCTTCATCAATAATCGGTAATAAAAGCGGATCTAGCTTTACATATTCAGATGAGCCCTTGTCCCCTTCTTTCTTCTCAGAAGCAAAAGATACAGCAGAACTAAATGATAAAGTACAAAATAAAACAAAAGCAAGAAAAGTAAGAAAAGAAAAGTTACGCATACCCAAAAGCCCCCTAAACTATGTAGTATATAAGGATAGCAAATAATAGTTAATAAGGGCTTATATATAGATAAAATTTGAAATTTATCCACTAAGACACATGGTTAACTTTATTATTTGCTCAATCACGCACAAGATCAGCTATAGAATCTAAAACCCCATTTACAAAATTAACCTGCCCTTGATCATAAAATTCGTGAGTAACATTAAGATAATCATTAACAATGACTGGAACATCTGTTTTGCTATGGAGTAAAATTTCACAAATGCCACACAAGAAAATAGATTTAAGAAGTGATTCTAATGGCTTATCTTTTGTATGAGATTTTAATATCTCTTCTATTTCAGGCAATCTCTCATCTAGATTAAAAAGGATCTTTTTAAATAATCCCCCATTTGGCTTAATATCATAAGCACCATGATCATCAATTTCTAAGCCACGATCTAAAAATTCATCAACAACGATCTTAACAGGTTTTTTATTATGAATAATATGATAAAATGCCTGAACAGCCATAAGTCTAGAAACAAAATCTTTATTTATTTTATTTTTATTATTTTTCATTTGATACCCTTAACAGCGCATTATCTACGCAATTTACACCCTAAATTAAATAGCGACAACGCAGCATTAACAGCATCTGCGCCCTTATTCTTCTGATTGGGATCAGATCGTACTATTGCTTGTTCTATAGTATCACAAGTCAAAATACCATTACCAATCGGAAGGTTATAATCAAGCATAAGTGTTGATAACCCTCTTGCGCTTTCATTGCTAACAATATCGTAATGAGAAGTTTCTCCGCGAATAACGCAACCTAACGCTATATAGGCATCAAACTTCATATTTTCAGAACTTCTTCCCTTTTTGCGGGCTGCACCTAATTTAATAGCTAACGGTATTTCTAAAGCTCCTTCTACCTCAAATACTTCGTAAGTCGAACGCTGTTCCTCTAGTGCTTTTTTCGCTCCTTCTAATAAATTTTCAGAAACCTCTTTATAGTATGGAGAAACAACAATCATTATATGTGGCATAATATATGACCTTATCTTAATCTTATTTTCAATGTTTATAGCTTTATTTACAGATTTTTTTAAGAAACAGCTACATGCCCGGAAATATGCAAATCATAGCCATCTAAACCAATAACGCTCTTAGGAGTGTTGGAAATTAAAACCATATTTCTTACCCCTAAGTCCAGCAAAATTTGCGCACCTATACCATAATCACGAATAACATTATCTTTATTATTGCCCAGATTATTAGAATTGTTCTCTTTCAAAAGCCTATCAGACAGGCTAGTTGCATTTGGCGGACGCAATATAACAATAACCCCGCGTCCTTCTTTATCAATCATATCAATAGATTTTTGCAATATATTATCATCGCTTTTTTCTAATATATCCTTTATAATATCCACAGCATGCATTCTAACTAAGATAGGTTCTCCTACATCACTAATATCACCTTTAACTAGGGCTATGTGCTCTGCATAATGTATCTTTGCGGCATATATAGAAAGTTTAAAGTCACGATTACATATCAATTCACATGATCCTTCATAAATTTTTTCCACAAGGCTTTCATTGCAACGACGATAGGAAATTAGATCAGCAATAGTTCCAATCTTCAAATTATGAAGCTGTGCAAATTTCACAAGATCATTAAGGCGCGCCATGCTACCATCATCATTCATAATTTCACAAATAACCCCTGCACCACTAAACCCTGCCATTTTTGCAAGATCAACTGCGGCTTCAGTATGACCTGCACGAACCAGAACCCCACCCTCACGTGCTAGCAAAGGAAATACGTGCCCCGGAGTTGCAATAGACGTAGCATCATTTTCAGGGTTTATAGCCGTTTGTATGGTATGTGCTCTATCTGCTGCGGATATTCCTGTTGTAACCCCTTCTTTGGCCTCTATAGATACGGTAAAGGCTGTTCGGTGCTGAGAGTTATTACCCCTACCCATAAGCTGCAATCCTAGGCGCTCAACCATAGGCTCTTCCATAGGCAGACAAATAAGCCCACGCCCTTCTTTTGCCATAAAATTTATATTTTCAGGAGTAGCCATCTGCGCGGCAATTATAAGATCGCCCTCATTTTCACGATCTTCATCATCAACAATTATAACAGGTTTGCCATTACGAATATCTGCTATAATATCATCTATAGACGATAACACGGCTTGGTCTTGTTGGCTTAATCTAGCTTCATGTAATTCTTCCTTTGATATAACCTTGCTCATTTTCTATGCCTTAACGCTTATCTCTTACCTCTAATATACGAGCAACATAGCGCGCCAGCATATCAATTTCTATATTTATATTATCGCCGCCTTTACGGTCATTTAATGTGGTGCACTCCCAAGTATGAGGGATAATATTTACCTCAAAATAATCATTGCCAACATCATTTACAGTTAGAGAAACCCCATCAACTGTAATTGAACCTTTTTTAGCAATATATCCCGCATAACCATTGGGTACAGCTATCCTAATTTTGTACGAATCACCATCGGGGGTAATAGATATAATATTAGTAACTACATCA
>JALTAZ010000037.1 GCA_027075555.1 Micavibrio sp. | reverse complement strand
GAAGTTATGAGAATAGTTCCACGTCTTAATGAAGATATAAATGAAGAATGGATAGATGATCGTTCTCGTTTTTCCTATGATGGGTTGGCTCACAATAGAATTGACCGACCCTATGTAAGAGATGAAGAAAGTGGTAAATTAGTAGAAGCTAGTTGGGAGGATGCATTCAAGGTAATTGCTGATAAGTTATCTGGTGTTAAAGGCTCGGAAATTGCGGCTTTAGCAGGTGACTTGGTTGATGTTGAGGCTATGACGGCTATGAAGGATTTAATGAAATCCTTAGGCAGCCCTAATATGGATTGTCGGACCGATGGTGCGATGTTTAATACTGATAATAGAGCTTCATATTTATTTAATAGCACAATAGCAGGAATTGATGAAGCCGATGCAATATTGCTAGTTGGTATTGATCCGCGGCATGAAGCAACAATGGTAAATGCACGAATTCGTAAGAATTGGCTGGATAAAAAAATTCCAATATCACTCATTGGTGAAAGGGTCAATCTTACATATCCGTATGAGCATTTAGGGACAAGCCCTAAGGACATTGAGAAGCTTATTAAGCAATATGCTGGTAAGGTTAAAGCTAAAAGACCAATGATGATAGTTGGTTCTTCTGTGTTTTGCCGTGATGATGCTCTGGCAGTGCATGCTTTATTACATAAGGCCGCAGAAGAGCTTGGAATTATTAATAAGGGTTGGAATGGTTTTAATATCCTTCATAGGGCTGCGTCTCGAGTTGGTGCATTGGATATTGGCTTTTTGCCCCAGAAAAACGGCAAAAATTTTGCTGAAATCATAAATGGAAGTAAGGATAATTCTATTAAGGCAATATTCTTGCTTGGTGCAGATGAGTTTAATGCTCGTGTTAATATTGGTTGGCAGACTTTTGTTGTTTATCAAGGGCATCATGGTGATCATGGAGCGCATCGCGCTGATGTTGTTTTGCCTTCGGCTGCTTATACAGAAAAAAGCGGAATATACGTAAATACAGAAGGGCGTCCGCAAATGTCGTGGAAAGCAGTTAGCGCTGTTGGGCAGGCCAAGGAGGACTGGGCCATATTGCGCGCATTATCAGAATATATAGGTAAGAAACCTTTGTCATATAATACAGTTCAGGAATTACGGAAACGGATTCAAAAAGAATGGTCTATATTTAAGTCTATGGATGAAATAATTCCAGCAAAATGGTCCAAATTCACTTTTAAGGGTAAGGTTTTAAAAGATGATTTTGTTCTAACTGCTGGCAATTACTACTTAAGTGACGCAATTTGCAGAGCTTCGCCGACAATGCGAGAGTGTGTAGCTGCATTTACCAACAGGGAAGAGTTTATGGAGGCTGCTGAATAATGAGTAAAAAAACAACATTGAGCCAAGTTCAGGAATTTCATGAAACTTACGGTTTATCTGTGTTAGATAAGCCTGATATTAGCAATGAAAAAACTAATAATTTACGCATAAATCTTCTTGCTGAGGAGCTTGAAGAGTTAAAAGAAGCCCTAAAACAAGGCGATTTAGTTGAAACGTTAGATGCGCTAATTGATTTACAATATGTACTTGATGGTGCATTTTTGTCATTTGGTTTGCAGCATGTAAAAGAGGCCGCTTTTGATGAGGTTCATCGCTCTAATATGAGTAAGCTTGGCAAAGATGGTAAGCCAATACGTAGGAAAGAGGATGGAAAAATATTAAAAGGACCTGGTTATTTTAAACCTGATATGGCCAAGTTTATTAAGTGCAAGAAGGACGCAGCATAAATGGAGGCTTTGACAGAATTTATATTATGGGGCTGGGGGTTTTGGTTGGCTAGAACCGTTATCTATACCCTTCTAGTTGTTATTGGTTTATTATTAACTGTCGCTTACCTTACATATACAGAACGTAAGATTATGGGGGCTATGCAGCGTAGGCAAGGTCCTATGACTGTTGGGCCTTTTGGTCTTTTACAACCAATTGCCGATGGTGTTAAATTGTTTTCAAAGGAAACAATTATACCGTCGCAGGCGCACCGCGTTGTTTTCCTTCTTGCTCCTATGTTGTTATTTACATTATCGCTAATTGCGTGGGTGGTTATTCCTTTTGATAAAGGTTGGGTTTTAGCCAATCTTAACGTTGGAATACTATATCTATTTGCAGTTTCTTCTATGGGGGTTTATGGCGTTATTATGGCAGGATGGGCTTCTAACTCTCGCTATGCTTTCCTTGGAGGTTTGCGCTCTGCTTCGCAGATGGTTTCTTATGAGGTTTCTATGGGGTTAATTATAGTATGTGTCTTGCTAGTGGCAGGCTCATTGAATTTACAAGATATTGTGCTGGCTCCACGCCCTGTTTGGGTTCAAATCATGTTATTTCCAATGTTGGTTGTATTTCTTATATCTATATTGGCAGAAACCAATAGGGCTCCATTTGACCTTCCTGAAGGTGAATCTGAAATTACTGGCGGGTTTATGGTTGAATATTCTGCTATGACTTACGCTTTATTCTTCCTTGGTGAATACGCCAATATGATATTGATGAGCGCTATGACTGTTATTTTATTTCTTGGTGGCTGGTTGCCGCCTTTTGGAATGAGCTTTCTTGATTTTGTGCCAGGAATTATATGGTTTGCCTTAAAGGTTGCGCTTATACTATTTTTCTTTATATGGGCTAGGGCAACTTTGCCACGATTTAGATATGATCAGCTTATGCGTCTTGGTTGGAAGGTTTTCTTACCTTTTACTTTGGCGTGGGTTGTTTTAATGGCTGGTACATTGATGACTTTTGATGCCCTTCCTAGTCAGGTTAGAGCTGATAACCCTATTGCTGATGTGGTAGGAGTTGTTGAGGGCGCGGCTTCTGAGCTTGAAGAGGTTATTGAGAATGTCGTTGAGAAAACAAAATCAAATAATGAAACGGAGTAGTGATCATAATGGATAATTTAGCACGCTCATTTTTCTTAGCTGAAATTGTTAAAGGGTTTTTGCTAACACTGAAATACATGTTTTTTGTACCAAGAGTTACTATTAATTATCCGTATGAAAAGGGTTCTATATCACCAAGATTTAGGGGAGAGCACGCCTTGCGTCGTTATCCAAATGGTGAGGAGCGCTGTATCGCGTGTAAGTTATGTGAGGCAATATGCCCTGCTCTTGCAATAACAATTGAGTCTGAACCACGTTATGATGGCTCTAGGCGCACAACTAGATATGACATAGACATGACAAAATGTATTTATTGTGGTTTGTGCCAAGAGGCTTGCCCTGTTGATGCCATTGTGGAAGGCCCTAACTTTGAGTTTTCGACAGAAACCAGAGAAGAGCTATTTTACAATAAAGAAAAACTACTTGAAAATGGTGATATGTGGGAGGCTCAAATAGCCTCTAATATATTGTCTGATGCTCCTTACCGCTAAAATATATAGAATGGCTGGTGTTGGTGTATGATTTAGAACTGAGCAAGTAAAATAAAAAAGGCATTGGTAAATTAATATATAATTATTATTGCCACCAGACGCAAATATATAACACATCGAACAGCTCATGTTAACGCTAATATCTCTATCAAATAGAGATGATTGTCTTAGAAAGTTGGTACACGACAACTGCCAATACCGCTAATTTATAGAAGTTTTTAAAACAAGAAAAATTATAACTATTTTAGTATTTTTTTTATTTCATGCCTTGCACAATACTTTAGAAAATATTAGAAGATATACAAGTTAACGGTAGAGAAATCCGATGATCGTACAGGCATTCGCCTTTTATTTATTTGCTGGTATTTTATTGTTAAGCGCTTTGATGGTGGTTACAGCGCGGAATCCGGTGCACTCTGTATTGTTCTTGATTCTTTCATTTTTCAACTCTGCTGGTTTGTTTGTGCTTCTTGGTGCAGAGTTCATAGCGATGATTATGGTTATTGTATATGTAGGGGCGGTTGCTGTTTTATTTTTATTTGTTGTTATGATGCTTGATATAAGTTTTACAGATCTACGTAAAGGTGCAATGAATTATGTTCCATTGGGGGTTGTAATCGGTAGTATTTTATTGTTTGAGTTGGTAGCTATTTATTCATACTGGCAATTCTCACCGAGTACTGAAAATAATTTGGCTCTTCCTGGTGGTGGTTTTGAGGGTATTGGCAATGCCCATGCCATTGGTCTTGTAATATATACAAAATATGTATTTGCATTTCAGGTTGCAGGGCTTATTCTTTTTGTTGCTATGATTGGTGCCATTGTTCTAACGCATCGCACTAGGTCAGGGGTTCGCAAACAAAAAATAGAAGAGCAGCAATCACGTAAGGCCTCTGATGTTGTGGAAGTTAAAAAAATAACACCTGGTACGGGGGTATAGGTCATGGATGGTGCATCAATCATAGGTATGGAGCATTTTCTTGTTCTTGCAGGGGTTGTTTTTACAATTGGAGTGTTTGGGATATTCCTTAACAGGAAAAATATAATTGTAATACTTATGTCAATCGAGTTGATGTTGTTGGCCGTTAATATCAACTTTGTAACATTTTCAGCATATCTTAATGATCTAGTAGGTCAGGTTTTTGTCATGTTTATTCTTACAGTAGCAGCGGCAGAAGCTGCTATTGGTTTGGCTATACTTGTTGTTTTTTTTCGTAACAAGGGTTCTATTGATGTTGAAGATCTTTCGGATATGAAGGGGTAGTATATATGGAGTTGCTTGCTGTATTTTCTCCTCTTTTTGCATTTTTGATAGCAATATTGTTTGGAAAACAAATTGGGGATAAGGGGGTTCAGTTTATAACCTGTGCTGCGGTTATTATTGCTGCCTTTGCGTCTGTTGTGTTGTTTTTTAATGTTATTCTAACACCTAATATGGTTGATGGGGCTTATGTTACTGTTTTAACTTCTTGGATTAGTTCGGGTGGGTTTGATGTTGAGTGGGCTTTGCGTATTGATCAACTTTCTGTTGTGATGATGTGCGTGGTTAATATAGTTTCTGCTTGTGTTCATATTTATTCGGTTGGATATATGAGTCATGACCCGCATAAGGCTCGTTTTATGGCGTATTTAAGCTTATTTACTTTTGCTATGCTTATGTTAGTAACAGCGAATAATCTTCTCCAGCTTTTCTTTGGTTGGGAGGGCGTTGGTGTAGCTTCTTATTTGCTAATTGGTTTTTGGAATCACAAACATTCTGCTAATGCTGCTGCTCAAAAGGCCTTTATAGTCAATAGAGTGGGGGATTTCGGGCTTGCTCTGGGTATAATGGCGGTGTTTTTTGTTTTTGGCACTATTGATTTTACTCAGATTTTTAGTAATGCTGAGCAATATTCACAAAAAACAATAAATTTTTTAGGGTATGAGTATCATGCTTTAACAGTTATTTGTTTATTGTTATTTGTTGGTGCCGTTGGTAAGTCCGCTCAATTGGGGTTGCATACTTGGCTTCCTGATGCGATGGAGGGGCCTACTCCTGTATCGGCTCTTATCCATGCGGCAACAATGGTAACAGCAGGAGTTTTTCTTGTTGCCAGATTTTCACCCTTATTCGAATATGCGCCTACAGCTTCTATGGTAGTTACGGTTTTTGGTGCTACTACTGCTTTTGTTGCAGCCACTATCGGTATGACGCAATTTGATATTAAGCGCGTTATTGCATATTCAACAATGAGTCAGCTTGGATATATGTTTTTTGCTCTTGGTGTTTCGGCTTATTCTGCGGCAATCTTTCATTTAATGACTCATGCATTCTTTAAGGCGCTGCTATTTCTTGGTGCTGGTTCAGTTATTCATGCGATGTCAGATGAGCAAGATATGAGGAATATGGGGGGTATTTGGAAAAAAATACCTTTTACTTATGCTATGATGTGGATAGGTTCGCTTGCCCTTGCAGGAGTTTGGCCCTTTGCAGGGTATTTTTCTAAAGATATAGTTTTAGAGGCTGCTTGGGCAGATCATAGTTGGTTTGGGAGTTATGCTTATTGGATGGGGATTGCGGCGGCTCTTATGACTGCATTTTATAGCTGGCGTTTGATAATAATGACTTTTCATGGCAAACCTAGAGCCAGTGAAGATGTTATAAGCCATGTACATGAATCTCCTAGTATTATGATAATGCCACTAGTGGTTTTGTCATTGGGAGCTATTTTTTCAGGTAGCTTATTTTATGGTGGTTTTGTTGGCTCATCATCAGTTGATCATGGCGTAGATCATGCGAAGGCTATAGTAGATGCCGGAGTAAAACATGGCAATATAAATATAGATGATAATATCGATATTTCAGAAAAATCAGGAATCCACAAAAGAGAGGAGACTATGGTTAATCTGTGGTCAAAGGAATATTTCTGGCATGAAGCTATATATGTTCTTCCTGAAAATGATACTGTAGATGCTGCTCATTCTGCTCCGTTCTGGGTGAAAAAGCTCCCCCTTGCAGTAGGTCTTTTAGGAATATTTTTGGCTTATATAGTCTATATGGTAAAACCTGGAACTTCTTTAATTATAGTTAGTGTATTTAAGCCATTGCATATATTGTTTTTCAATAAATGGTTTTTTGATTCGATATACAACTATATATTTGTACGTAACAGTTTTACCCTAGGTCATGCTTTTTCTAGAAGTGATAAAAATTTAATTGATAAAATTGGCCCCGATGGCATAGCTGGATTTTCAGAGCGTTTTTCTGGCAATTTATCAAAATTTCAAACTGGTTATGTATATCAGTATGCCCTTGTTATGATTATTGCCCTTATATCCATAGTTTCATGGTTTGTGTTCAAAGCAGATCCGAGTTTTTATATGCCTGACGATATGCTTTTAGATGTTGAGTTGCCATCTCATGTGAACTCTAATATAGGGGGAGGAAGCTTGTAATGAATTTTCCTCCTGTTCTTTCTATAATGATTTTTTTGCCCTTGATATGCGCGATAATGGTTGCAATGGTGCGCGGAGAAAAAGGCGATGAGGCTATAGTAGAAAAAAATGTTAAACATTTATCGTTGTTTAGTTCTTTATTTGTGTTGGCTTTTGGAATATTTACCTACCAAAATTATGACGCAACTATCACGGATTTTCAATTTGTAGAAAATTATGAATGGCTTGCTAGCTTGGGAATAAATTATCATCTAGGTATTGATGGTATTTCCTTGTATTTTGTGATGCTTTCGGTGTTTTTAACGCCAATTTGTATATTGGCTAGCTGGACGTCAGTTAAGAAGCGAGTAAAAGAATATATGATAGCATTTTTGGTACTTGAGAGTTTTATGATCGGAACTTTCGTAGCTTTAGATTCTATTCTTTTCTACGTATTTTTTGAAGCAGTGCTTATCCCAATGTTCTTGATTATTGGTATTTGGGGGGGCGCGCGCCGTGTCTATGCTTCATATAAGTTCTTTTTATATACTTTATTTGGCTCTGTTTTATTACTTTTGGGGCTTCTTACTCTATTTTCTCAAGTTGGTACAACTGATATTCCATCTTTAATAGCAAACCCTGTTGATGCAGGTCTGCAAAAATGGGTATGGCTTGCGTTTTTTGTGAGTTTTGCGGTTAAGATGCCTATGTGGCCTGTACATACTTGGTTGCCCGATGCTCATGTGGAAGCCCCCACTGCTGGATCTGTAGTACTTGCTGGTGTGCTTTTGAAAATGGGTGGTTATGGGTTCTTACGTTTTTCTCTTCCAATGCTACCAGATGCAAGTATTTATTTTGCTCCTCTTGTGATGTGGCTTAGTGTTATTGCTATTATATACACATCTTTAGTTGCATTAGTTCAAGAAGATATGAAAAAGCTAATTGCTTATTCTTCAGTTGCGCATATGGGGTTTGTAACTCTTGGTATATTTAGTTTTACCCAGCAAGGTCTTGATGGTGCGGTTTTTCAAATGATTAGTCACGGAGTCATATCAGCGGCTTTATTTCTTTGTGTAGGCGTTGTTTATAATCGCCTGCATACTAGAGATATCAGTCGTTATGGCGGTCTGGTAAACAACATGCCTATATATGCTACAATGTTTATGATATTTATGCTTGCTTCGGTAGGGCTTCCTGGTACTAGCGGATTTATTGGTGAGTTTTTAAGTTTATTGGGAGCTTTTCAAGCTAATATTCTGATTGCAACTTTTGCCACTACGGGTGTTATTTTTGGAGCGGCTTATATGCTTTTACTCTATCGACGTGTGGTATTTGGCCCCCAGGGTAATAAAGACGCAGCGCAAATGTCTGATCTTGATTCTATTGAGAAAGCTATCTTGGCTCCACTGGTTATATTAGTTATATATTTGGGTGTTTTTCCAAATACGGTGTTGGAAAAAGTAACACCAGCGACTTCTCAGATAGTTTTTGTTTATCAAGATCGTAATGTACCTGATGACATGGTAGAAAATTCTGATGGGATTATTGAAGTAGAAACTCAAGATGCGAGTGTATCAGAATGATGGAAACACTTAACATAATACTATTAATGCCTGAAATATTTATAGCTGTTATGGCTATGGTTTTTCTGATATTTGGAGTGTTTCAAGGAAATAGATCAACAGATGCATTATGTCGAGCTGCGGTTTTTTCTTTCGTTATTGCGGCTTATATCATTTTGCAAACTAATTGGGATACGCAGTTTGCACTTAATAATATGCTGGTAGTAGATTCCTTTTCCAGCATTATAAAACTTATAATAATTATTGGTGTTATAGCATCGCTTGGGTTATCAGTTAAATATTTACATCAAGAGCGCATATCTCGTTTTGAGTATCCGGTTTTAATTATGTTTGCTGGCGTTGGTATGATGCTAATGGTTTCGGCTAATAACATGTTAGCGCTTTATATGGGGTTAGAGCTTCAGTCTTTAAGTTTATATGTCCTTGCCGCCTTTAACAGGAATTCCCTAAAATCGGGTGAAGCAGCGGCTAAGTATTTTATACTTGGCGCCTTATCATCTGGAATGCTTCTTTTTGGAATGTCATTGATATATGGTTTTGTTGGTAGCCTAGACTTTATGACAATACAAAATACTTTAAGCAGTCTAGAAGCTATTCCCCCTGGACTTACTGTTGGTATGGTTTTTATTCTAGCCGCGTTAGTGTTTAAAATATCAGCGGCTCCATTTCATATGTGGACACCTGATGTTTATCAGGGGGCGCCAACAGGTATAACAGCATTCTTTGCTATTGCACCTAAAGTAGCAGCACTAGCCCTGATTATTCGTTTGCTTTATGTACCATTCGTGTCTATAGCGGATCAATGGATGCAGGTTTTATATTTTGTATCTATAATGTCTTTATTGTTTGGAGCTTTTGTTGGTATAGCCCAAAGCAATATTAAACGATTATTTGCTTATAGCTCGATAGGTAATATGGGTTATGCTTTGATAGGCTTAATAGCTGGAACTGAGGCTGGGGTTTCTTCGGTTATAGTATTCATGCTTATTTATATGATAATGACAGCAGGTTCTTTTGCTGTGATATTATGTATGCGTAGGGATGGTATAGCCGTAGAAAATATAAGTGATTTGTCAGGACTTTCTAAGAATCAACCCATTCTTGCCTATATTATGGCAGCTTTAATGTTTTCGATGAGCGGCATACCTCCTTTTGCAGGGTTTTTTGGGAAGTTATTTGTTTTTAACGCGGCCGTGGACAGTGGTCATTATCTCCTAGCAATTATAGGCGTTTTGGCATCAGTTGTAGCAGCGTTCTACTATTTGCGTATTATTAAAATTATGTTTTTTGATAAGCCTGCAGATTTGTTTGATAAAGAAATAGATGTAGAAAAGCGAATCGTACTTTTTTTATCTTTGTTTTTTATTATAGGTTTTATATTTAGGCCGTTATTTGTTCTATCCATAGCTCAAAACGCTGCAAGTTCTTTGTTTTAGGGCGGTCATTTTATGCCTATAAACTGGAATATTAGTTCATATACAACTTTGCCAAGTACGCAGGACAAATTAAGAGAAATTATAGAATATAATCCAGATATAAATGAAGGACTGGTTATTAGTGCTCATAACCAAACCAAAGGTTATGGGCGTTATAATCGTATTTGGAAAGAGGGAGAAGGTAATTTATATTTTTCTTATTTGTTAAAACCTAAAAAAGATCCTTGTATATGTTCTCAGTTGTCGTTGATAGTTGGAATCTCTTTATTTAAAACAATAAATAATTATATAAAAAGTGACTTAATATTAAAGTGGCCTAATGATATTTTAATTGGTAGTAAAAAATGTGCGGGGATATTGGTTGAAGCAATATATAATGGGCAAGAATACCCTACAATGATTATTGGTGTTGGTGTTAACGTAAAAACCGCTCCAATGGAAACCTCTGTATGCTTAAATGATTATATGAATGATTTAGTCATAATAGATAGTTTTAAAGCAAGATTTCTTAGTATTTTTGATAATAATTACCAAAGATGGAAAAAATATGGTTTTAAAGTTTTTAAAAGTTGTTTTATGAATTACACGTACCCTAAAGGCTCAAATATAGGCGTTAATATTGATAGCAACGTGATTACTGGTGAATTTATTGATATTGATGAGGAGGGCAATCTTAAATTGCTTTGTAATAAAACACAAAAGCTGTGCAAAATAACATCGGGTGATGTTTTTTTAATATGATATATTAAATTTCTTAAATTTATAATATGAGTTTATTAGAATGTTGTTAGCGATAGATGTAGGAAATACCAATACAGTTTTTGCACTTTTTAGAGGTAAGAACCAAACCCATTCTTGGCGATGTAAAACAGAAGGTTCAAGGTCTGCTGATGAATATGCTGTTTTTTTAAATCAGTTATTTAATCTAGAAAAGATTGAGTGGAACTATATTGAGAATGTTATAATAAGCTCAGTTGTTCCTGATGCCAATTTTCATCTTAGCAGGTTTTGTGAAAAATATATTTCATCTGCTCCTCTTTATGTTGATTATCAGTCAGCAGGTATAATTGTTGATCTAAATCATCCAGAGGAAATAGGAGCAGATAGGCTTGTTAATGCTAGCGCAGTAATTAGGCATTATCCCCTCCCGGCCGTTGTTATAGATTTTGGAACGGCAACTACATTTGATGTTATTGATGATGGGCAAGTATATAGAGGCGGGGTGATAGCTCCGGGTATACGTCTTTCCGTTGAGGCTTTAGCACAAAAGGCGGCTAAATTGCCTAATATTGATATAAAAAAACCACGTAATGCTATTGGAAAAAATACTCATGAGGCTATGCATTCTGGGCTTTATTGGGGGTATATTGGTTTGATAGAAAAGGTATTATTTAATATTAAAAAAGAGCTTGGGGCAAAGCCTTATGTTATTGCAACTGGTGGCCTTGCTTTTCTTTATGCACAAAGTACAGATTATATTGATATTGTTGATAACAATTTGATATTTAAAGGACTTTTGGACATTTACAATAAACAAGCTTAATAAGTTAGTATTAGTATGAGTAATATTTTTAATTCAGATGAATTTTTATTTATACCGCTAGGTGGTAGTGAAGAATTTGGTGCAAATCTTAATCTTTATTCCTGTAATGGCGAGTTAATTGCTATAGATTGCGGAATAGCATTTGCCGATGAGCGTTTTCCGGGAATAGATATACTTCTTCCTGATCCTTGGGTTTTGGAGGAGAATAGGGAGAAGTTAAAAGCTCTAATAATAACCCATGCTCATGAAGATCATATTGGTGCAGTTCCCTATATATGGGAGCGCTTTAAATGCCCCATATATACGACTAAATTTACTTCAGCTGTTCTACATAAGAAATTTTATCAAGAAGGAGTTTACGACGCAGATATCAAGGTTATAAACCTTAACGAAGATTTTGAAATTGGAGTGTTCAAAATTAAGGCTTTGCCGGTTTCTCATTCAGTTCCAGATAGTTTTTCAGTATTTATCCAAACCCCATATGGCAATGTTTTACATAGTGGTGATTGGAATCTTGACCCTGCACCAATTACAGGCATTAGAACTGATAAAAAGACATTTCAGTATATATCTAGTAAGGGGGTTATTGCCTATATTGGAGATTCAACAAATGCTCAAGTAAATGGGTTTTCGGGATCAGAAGCAGATGTTGAAAAAGGACTAATAGCAGAATTCAAACAGTGTAAGGGAAAAATTGTGGTAACAATTTTTTCATCAAATATTGGTCGGGTGATTAGCATTGCCAGAGCCGCAATAGATGTTGGACGTAGAGTTGCTCTAATTGGAAGATCGCTGCACCGTATGGTTGGCTGTGCCTATGATTGTGGTTTTTTGCAAGATATTCCAGAATTTCTAACCGAAGATGATTTGGAATATATTTCTGATGATAATATCGTTCTTATTGTTACGGGATCACAAGGAGAGCATCGCGCCGCGCTTGCTAGAATAGCTAGAGGAGAATATAGGGATATTTCTTTGAATAAGGGGGATAGCGTTATATTTTCAGCTAGAGCAATCCCTGGGAATGAGCGTAATATAAATACTGTTAAAAATAATCTTAGCGCAGCAGAGGTGCGAATAATCACACCAAGTGATACAAAAAACATAATTCATGTTTCTGGTCATCCTTGCAAGGAAGAGATAATTCAGATGCTGCAATGGGTAAATCCTGATTGTGTAATTCCGGTTCATGGAGAGCGATTACAACTTGATGCACACGCAAGGCTGGCTCAAGAATGTCAAATAAAACACACGATAGTACCTAATAACGGGTCAGTGATTCGACTTGCACCAGGTGAACCAGAAATCATAGATCATATAGAAACAAAAATGTTAGCTGTAGATCTAATGCGTATTATTCCAGTAAATCACCAATCAATTACAGCGCGGCGCAAGCTACAGTATTCGGGTGCTGTTCATGCCTCAATAGTTATTGATAGTGGTTTAAATATTTTGGGTAATATTAAGATCGATACAGTAGGTCTAACTTGTGAGCGCAGCGATGATTGCATAATAAATGATTTGGAAAAGCATATAAGAAATATAATCATTAAATTTAAAAACGATACTTTATACGATGAAGGACATGATGAAGATAAAATTTCAGAGACTATAAGAATATCTGTGCGTAAATATGTTTTAGATCGGCTTCGCTTGAAACCAAAAACAACAATTCATGTAACTTGTTTAAATATTTAGTAAAACGCCTTAAATCCTTTAAAAATGTAAATATAAAAAAATATTACTACGATGATTTCAGTTATTATTTTGATTGTAGTGTATTATTTAATTGAGTTTAATATAATTTATATAAAGGAAATAGCTTATAAAATGGAATAACCTATGTTTAAATTATTTATATTTACTGCTGTTTTTTTACTATTTTCAAGAGGGGCTTATGCCGATGATATTCAAGATTTGTGCAGTAAAATAAATATATATGAAAATGATGCAAATTATGTTGCCAGTATAGACGTTAATGGAAATAAGGTTCCTTCCGCAGATTTATACTCTAATTCTGATGTTTTGTCATCGTTATATAATCCAATAATAATACCGGTAAGGATTGATATGGTACAGCGTTATGGCCTTAATAACTTACCATTAGGCGCAGATTTAAAGCCAACCATCGCATATATAAAAATATTTTCAGATGGCACTGTTAAATATAATGATGCGGATATATCCAATAATATCAATAGTCTTTGCGAAAACTACTATGGTAGATATAAAAATATTCAATATAATCAATCAGAACAGCATGGACATGAAAGCGATGATCCCGTAATCTCTAGCGATTAAATTCAAGGTAGTTTTCCTAATAAGGAAATAGATAAATCGCATTACAATGATTGAAACTCTGGAGTAGTAAATGGGCAAAAAAGCAAAGACAGCTATAACACCTACGCGTGGTGATGATTTTGCACAATGGTATCAACAAGTAATTAAAGCGGCGGATATGGCCGAGAACTCTCCTGTTCGTGGTTGTATGATTATTAAGCCATATGGTTTTTCCCTATGGGAGAATATGCAGCGCGTTTTTGATGATATTATTAAAGAACATGGCGTTCAAAATGCTTATTTTCCGCTTTTGATACCTTTGAGTTTTATAAGTCGTGAAGCTGATCATGTCGATGGATTTGCCAAAGAATGTGCAGTTGTTACACATCATAGGCTAGAATTTGGTGAAAAAGGTCTTGTGCCTGCTGGAAAATTGGAAGATCCCTATGTAATTCGCCCAACATCAGAAACTATTATCGGCGATGCTATGGCGCGCTGGATTCAATCTTATAGAGATTTACCACTAAAACTCAATCAATGGTGTAATGTTATGCGTTGGGAAATGCGTACACGCATGTTTTTACGCACATCTGAATTTTTATGGCAAGAAGGTCATAATGCCTTTGAAGATGCTAAAAGTGCTAGAGAGGATTCATTGAAGATGCTTGAATCCTATCGTATTTTTGCTCAAGATTATCTTGCATTACCAGTATTTACGGGTGAAAAAACAAAAGATGAACGTTTTCCCGGAGCTGATGCAACCTATACTATTGAAGCTATCATGCAAGATGGTAAGGCTTTGCAGGCGGGAACATCACATTATCTTGGTCAGAATTTTGCCAAATCTATAGGCATTAAATTCCAAAACCGTAACGGTGATGAAGAATTTGCATATACAACTAGCTGGGGAATTTCTACTCGTTTAATAGGTGGTATGATTATGGCACACGGTGATGATGATGGTATGATTATGCCTTCGCGCGTTGCTCCACAACAAATTATAATTATCCCTGTTGTAAAAAATATTGGTGAAGGCGGAAAAATTATAGAATTTGCAAAAAAAGTCGCGGATAAGCTTAAAAAACAAGGTCTGCGTGCGCATGTTGATATTAGGGACATGCGTACCCCTGACAAAATATGGAATTCTATAAAAAAAGGTGTGCCTTTGCGTGTTGAAATCGGTAATAAAGAGTTTGAAAATAGTGATGTAACGTTTATACGTCGCGATATTGGTAGAGATTCAAAAGAAACTATTTCCTCTGATGCTTTTATCACCAGAGCTCATAGTATCATAGATGAAATTCACAATTTCATGTTAGATCGGGCAAAATCCTTTCGTGATGATAAGACTTCAGAAGGTTCATCTGTCGATGATATTGATGAGTTCTTTAAATCTGGTAACATTGGATTGATAAGGGTACCAACTACTATTTTGAATGATGAAAATCTTGAAAAAGTAATGAAAGAATATTCTTTATCAACACGTTGTATGCCTTTTGAAGATGAAGGACAAAAGGTTCTAATTGGGAAGGCTTATTAGTTATAATGCTATCGAAATTTGAACGAACTGTTGCTTGGCGTTATTTGCGCTCTAAAAAGGCGGAGGGCTTCGTTTCTGTGATTGCGGGCTTTTCATTTGCTGGCATAATGCTTGGCGTTGCAACGCTTATTATAGTAATGAGTGTAATGAATGGCTTTCGTCAAGAGTTATTTAGTAAAATACTTGGTCTTAGTGGGCATATGAATATTTACTCCCAATCAGGGGCTCTTTATAATTATATGGATATTTATAATATTGTAAAATCCGTTGATGGGGTTGAAAATATAACGCCTATAATTGAAGGGCAGACATTACTATCATATAAAAGCGCAGCAACTGGTGTAATGGTGCGTGGGTTATCACAATCAGATTTTGCCAATCGTGACACGCTATATAATGGTATAAAGCAAGGACAGATTGAGAATTTTAGGGGCTATAAAATTGCCATAGGTAGCGTATTGGCAAAAAAATTCAATATTGGAATTGGTGACAAAGTTACAATAACATCACCTGTTTTGAAAACCACACCTTTTGGTACAATTCCAACGCAACGTGGATTTGAAGTTGCCATGATATTTGATGTGCAAATGTATGAATATAACAGCAATTTTATATTTATGCCCTTGCAAGCAGCGCAAAAATTTTTTCAACTTAAAAATAGTGTAAGTTCCATAGAGATATTTTTGAAAGATCCAGATAAACTTTCCCAAGTACGAAGAGAAATAGAGTTTGAGCTTGATGGTAGGGCATCTGTTTATGATTGGCGAGATATGAATAGGAGCTTTTTCAATGCACTTGAAGTAGAGCGTAATGTTATGTTCTTGATTCTTAGCCTTATTATACTTGTGGCTGCATTTAATATTATTTCATCAATGATAATGTTGGTAAAAGATAAAGGACATGATATCGCAATTATGCGGACTATGGGGGCAACGCGGGGCAATATGATGCGTATATTTATGCTTACAGGTGCTAGTATTGGTTTTATAGGAACTATTGTTGGTGCAGCCATAGGCATAAGTTTTGCAATGAACATTGAAATAGTTAGAGAAGTCATAGAAGGATTTACTGGAGCAACATTATGGGACGAGGAAATAAGATTTCTCTCAGAGATTCCTGCTGAGATTGATTGGAATGAAACAATAGGTGTTTTGGTTATGGCCTTTTCACTATCAATTGTTGCAACAATTTATCCTGCGTGGAGGGCTGCTCGTTTAGATCCTGTGGAGGCTTTGCGATATGAATAGCATCGTGGTGAGATAGGTGAAAATATGGGTAAGGATTTAATGGGAGCATTTGAAAAATATAGCTTTCCTGAACAGGGTATAGCTCGGGCTGAATATTATATTCCCTCGCCTGTTTCAAGGAAATATGACGAAATAGATGATGTACCACTTGAAGATGCAAGTTTCTTTTTTGAAGAAGATGACGATGATGACTTGCTTGATGAAACATATGAGGAGCCTTTAATCGAAGAAGGGCAGCTTATTCTTATGGTTCGTGGGCTTAATAAAATTTATAAGCAAGGGTATAATATTTTAAA
>JALTAZ010000036.1 GCA_027075555.1 Micavibrio sp. | reverse complement strand
CAACGCGCATTTCCAAAGATTATATGCATGATGTGGGCAAGGCGCTAAATAGCGTTCATCACGAGACAACGCATGCTATTCAATTTGCCTTGGCGGTTGCTTATGATAGAAATCGTATAACTCCTAGCCATATATTATATGATGATGCTAGAATGTTTCACGCGATAGAGATAAATAAGGCTGTTGTTCCTTGCGGCGTGTTAAAGGACAGTGAACAAGATGCCTATGAAAACCAAGTACATGAAGTTTTAGCTAATTCAGAAGGTAATGAGATAAGCTCTGTTCTTATTGAATTGGCAAATTCTTGAGTATAGTACTTGATTATTATTAACATAAAGATCATAGTGCCTTATATGAAATACATGATAACAAACATAATTATACGAATTACCGACCCGGCTCTAATATAAAAAGAGACCGGGGTAATGCCGTTTTTATACTTCCAAAAACCATATAAAAAATATATTAAAGGCGCATGATATATATAATAAATGCGCGAGCGTGAAAGATTATGACAGACGAAACATCAAAACCAGATTATAAAGATAGCGTATTTCTTCCAAAAACCGATTTTCCTATGCGTGGCGCTTTGCCTAGGAAAGAGCCTGAAATAATGGCAAAATGGAAGGAAATTGATTTATACGGCAAACTTCGTGAAAGGGCTAAGGGTAGGGAGAAATTTATCCTTCATGATGGTCCGCCTTATGCCAATGGAAATATTCATATGGGGCATGCAGTTAATAAAATCCTCAAAGATGTAGTTGTTAAATCTCAAAGTATGATGGGCAAGGACGCGCCTTACGTTCCAGGTTGGGATTGTCACGGTTTGCCGATTGAATGGAAGATAGAGGAAAAATATCGCAATAAGGGGCTGGATAAAGATGATGTTCCTATTTTAGAGTTCCGCGAAGAATGTCGCCAATTTGCAAAAGAATGGGTGGATATTCAAAGCGAGCAATTTCAAAGGCTTGGCGTAAGCGGGGATTGGGATAATCCATATCTTACATTGACTAATCGTGCGCAAAGCAAGATTGCAGGTGAAATTCATAAATTTGCAAAAAATGGCAGTCTTTATAGAGGTAAGAAAATCGTCATGTGGTCGGTGGTGGAGAAAACTTCTCTTGCCGAGGCTGAAGTTGAGTATAAAGAGCATAAATCGGTGACAATATGGGTAAGGTTTCATGTGAAACAAACCAAGAACAAGATTCTTGATGGCGCGGATATTGTTATCTGGACAACTACGCCTTGGACTATACCTTCTAATCGCGCAATTGCCTTTGGTAAAGATATTGAATATGGGGTTTATGAGGTTAAAGAGGTTGCCGAAGATAGCCCCGTTGAAAAGGGCGCAAAGCTGGTTATTGCTACTTCTCTTGCTGCTGATGTGATGGAAAATGGTAAGGTGACAAAATTTGAATTGCTTGATATTTTTGGTGGAAGTGATGTTGATGGTAGTATTTGTAAGCACCCATTATCTGATCTTGATAAATATTATACATATGATGTACCGATGTTATCAGGTGACTTTGTAACCGATGAAGCGGGAACAGGCTTTGTTCATATTGCTCCTGATCACGGGGAAGATGATTTTAATATTGGTTTACAAAATAATATAGAAATCACCGATAATGTCACTGATGACGGGAAGTTTAGAGATCATGTCGGTTTGTTCGCTGGGCTAGAGATTTATACCCAAAAAGGTAAGCTAGGCGATGGTAATTTTGCGGTTTTGCGTGAGCTTGCTAAGGCTGGTAAATTGCTTGGTAAGAAGACAGTTAAACATGAATATCCACATAGCTGGCGTTCAAAAGCGCCCGTGATTTTCCGTTCTGCCAGCCCGCAATGGTTTATTGCTATGGATGATAATAAACAAATACGCCAAAAAGCACTTGAGGCGATTGAGGAAACTAACTGGCACCCTGCAAAGGGTGAGGCACGCATCACGGCAATGATTAAAAATCGTCCTGATTGGTGTATATCGCGTCAACGTAGCTGGGGCGTGCCAATTGCCCTATTTTTGAATAAGGACACGAACAAAATCTTAATCGATGAGGAAGTGTTTGAGCGCGTAATCACCATTTTCGAACAAGAAGGAGCGGATGCTTGGTGGAAAGAAGGCGCAGCGCAGCGTTTCTTGGGCGATAAATATAGTGCTGATGATTATATACAGATCTTTGATATAGTAGATGTTTGGTTTGAGAGTGGCTCTACCCATGAATTTGTGGTTGGGGATACTAGGACTTGGCCGTGTTTTGAAGGGGTAGATAATATTGATCTTTATCTTGAAGGCTCTGACCAACATCGTGGCTGGTTTCATTCTTCATTACTAGAAAGCGTAGGTACAAAGGGCAAAGCCCCATATAAAAATGTACTAACTCATGGTTTTGTACTTGATGATAAGGGCTATAAAATGTCTAAATCTGTGGGTAATGTTGTTGATCCGCTCAAGATGATGAACCAATATGGCGCGGATATTATTCGCCTGTGGGTTATGCTTTCTGATTATCAGGAGGATATCCGAATCGGTAAGGATACGCTGAAAAATACTGGTGATTTATATAGGCGTTTGCGCAATACTTTGCGCTTTTTGCTTGGTGCATTAGATGGTTTCACAGATGATGAAGGCGTTAATTTATCAGATGAACGCGTGCCCGAGCTAGAGCGTCTTATGCTCCATAAATTAAGTGAGATGGATACGTTTATTCGTTCCTCAATCGAAAAATATGAATTTGGTAGGCTTGCTAAGGCTTTACATGATTTTTGTAATGAAGAGTTGTCAGCCTTTTATTTCGATATTCGCAAAGACCGCCTTTATTGTGATCGCTCTGATTTGTTTGAGCGCAGAGCATGTAGAACAGTTATGGCAAAAATCTTTGATTGCTTAACGGCGTGGCTTGCTCCAATTCTTAGCTTTACGGCAGAAGAAGCATGGAGTTATCGTCCTAGGGGCGTGTTTAAAGACGCGCATAGCGTGCATCTTCGTGAATTTCCAGCCGTACCTAGTGGTTGGAAAGATGATTGTTTAGCAAGTAAATGGGGCGCAGTCATTGCAGTTCGTAAAAAAGTTCAAGAGGCAATAGAGCCACTGCGGGCTAGTAAAGAGCTTGGCTCTTCTTTAGAGGCATTGCCAATAATAGTAACTAGCGATGATGCAGTATTATCTGTTGCCGCAGATATGGCTGATATTTGCATTACCTCTGTAACAAAAATTGATAAGGGTGATGATAGTATTACTATTACAAAAGCTAAAGGATCTAAATGTGAGCGCTGTTGGAAGGTTTTGCCTGAAGTCACGCCAGAAAGCGGGAATTTATGCAATCGTTGTAAGGGCGCAGTTGAAGCCGTTAAGAATAGCGCATCTGCATAAGTGTTAAGCTATTTTGCTGATGCTATGATTGTGCTTGATGCCTTTTTGGGAACAGTATGTAGCCACCATGCAACGCGGTTGATTGAAAAAATCGGCTTATAGTGGCGTATGCTGTTGGTATAGCGAATATCATCAATCTGGTTATCAAGAAGAATTGCACCTTTTTCGGAATATACAATTAATATCGCGTGCGGTGTGTTTTTTTTCATATCCTGCACAATGGCAATTCTCATGCGGTTTTCGGGAACCCCTAACATGCGTAAAGCTACATATTTTGCTATGGCGTAATCTTCGCAATCACCGCCTCTTGTCATAAACTCAATCGGTGTTGCCCAATAATCGGACTTACCCCAATTTTTATTATCTAAAATATATCTTTTCTTATTCATCATGGTATTAACTTTGCGTGACATGTCATAAATAGAATCAGATCTATATTTTGATATTTCAGCTTTAAAAGCATTGATTATGCGTTTTGATTCTGGCTTTTTTAGGTCACGGTCAAAGCGTTTGAACATACTTGTCCATTTGGTAAATGCTTTAAGGTTAGTTGATTTTTTCTCTTTTGCACCAAAAAGGGCAGGATAATTTTCTATAGATTTAAATGTAGTACCACTTGCAGAGGCTAGTATAATTTTTGCTGGAACATCTTTTATTTCTGAGGCATTAGAGGTCTTTGTAAAGCCAATGCATGACATTATGTATAGCATGGAAGCCGTTGTTATTCTTAAAATTTTTTGTTTTAATAATAGTCTTGAAAGCTGATTTTTTGAAATAAGGCCTAAATCTTGAAGGATTTTACCAAGTGGTTTACCTGTATTTTGCTGTATTTTGATAGCATTTCTTAATTCATAAGGGGTGATTTTCCCTTGTAAAACAAGTATTTCTCCAAGTTTATTGCGATTTAGGATATTCTTTATATTATTAAGGATACCTTTTTGTGTATTTTTATTTTTTTCCTTTACTCTAGTGTTACTCAAAATATTTCCTTTTGATACTTATTGTTGATAGTTTTTCATT
>JALTAZ010000035.1 GCA_027075555.1 Micavibrio sp. | reverse complement strand
TGGGGGGGGTATTTTTGCAAAATGTCAAAATAACATTAAAATATTAATGTAAAAGTTAATAGATAATAGCGCGAATCTCTTTAATTTAATGGTCATAGACCATCTTTGAAAAGATCATAGTTTTTTTAAAAAAGGACCCCGACTGTCAGGGAGTGTGTGTGTGGGGGAAGAGACAGCCGGGACGGGCTTTATATATGCCTGTTAATATATAAAATCAACTAAAATCGACATTATTTTTAAAAGTTTTTTTTAAGTACATTTTTTATGTATTTATTAGGGGGGGAGTATGCATATTCGCCTAGGATTTGTCCTATAATCTTATACCTATATTATATCATAAGATTTAGTATAATTTATCATGTTTAGTATAATTTATCATTAGGTGGATAATATAATATGACTACATTATGTGAGGTAGCACTTGAGGTATTGAATTGTAGCGATGCTATTGAAAAGGCAAACAAGAGTAGCTATAACGCGGCTTTATGGCTTGAGGGTAATATAAAAAATATTGGTATAGTCAATGATATGCCTATGCGTCCACAACGCCCAGATAAGCCAGATCTTATCTCTATTACGAAAATGCCTAAACGCCGCAAAGCAGGCAGTAGGGAATCTAAAATTGCTTTATTACATGCAATTGCTCATATAGAACTTAATGCTATTGATCTTGCATGGGATATAGTTGCTAGATTTGCTTATTATAGTGATCAAAATGCAAGTGATGGGTTTTCTATGCCAGCAGGATTTTTTGATGATTGGGTTAAGGTTGGTAACGATGAGGCGCGCCATTTCCTTATGCTAGAAGAACGGCTTAATGATTTTGGGGCAACTTATGGTGATTTGCCTGCACATGATGGTTTATGGGAGGCAAGCATGCAAACTGCGGCTGATTTTCCTGCTCGCCTTGCCATAGTGCCAATGGTTCTAGAGGCCAGAGGTCTAGACGTTACCCCCTATATGATAAGAAATATGAAAAAACAAGGTGATGAAAAAACTGCGAATATGTTTCAGATTATCCATGATGAGGAAATATCTCATGTGGCTGCTGGTACAACTTGGTTTAAATATTGGTGTGATTATCATAATCTGGATGTAGAAGAGCATTGGCAACATTTGGTTAAGACCTATTTCAACGGACAGTTAAAACCGCCATTTAACCATCCATCTAGGGAAGAGGCAGGCATGATTAGAGATTGGTATGAGCCTTTGGCTGATATTGATTTTTCTATTAAAGGGGAAAATCAATAAAATATTATGGGTGCAAATACTTGCACTATTTGTGATTCGCTGCTTAGATAGTTTCTATGAATACAGAAAATAAAAAGTCCCTAGAGGTAAAATCACTAACAACAGATGATGCGATAGATCGTATAGATGAAAATCGTTTTACAAAAGAGCTTGATCGCCTAATCAAAGAATCTGAAGAGATGCGTCTTAAACGTATGCAGCAGCATAGAATGCGTGGCTTCATTACTATGAATTTAAGCATATTATCAATATTGGCTGGCATTACTGCTTTTGGCTGGTTTTTTTTAATGCAGGCGCAACTTGTCGCACCTTTAGTTTATTTGGCCTTATCTTTAGTGCCGCCCTTACTTCTTAATTTTTGGGCGGCAAGACCCCTTAAAACATATAAGATAGAGCATAAAACCGTATTTATGCCAAAGATGGCAAAGGCTCTTAATGGTTTGTCATATCACCCCACCCGCGGGGTTAGCTCCAAGACTATTGGCAAGTTGGCAGTTGTTCCTGCTTATGATATATATGAGGCCGAAGATTGCTTTATGGGCACTTATAAGGGGGTGAAGGTAATTTTTTCCGAAGCCCGGCTTTATTCTAAGACTCGCAAGGGCACACCAGTATTTGATGGGATTTTTGTGCTTTTAGAAACTCCTGAAGAGGTATTTGATGGTCATACCATTATTACGGCTAATGATAAAATGGTAAAAGCCTATTCTAAAACTCGCTGGAAAAGCATGAATAAAGTTCATATAAGCGTATCTAACCCTGAATGGGATAAATTTACGATATATTCAACTAATCCAGAAAGTGCAGAGTTATTTATTGGTGATCGCTTGCTTAAAGAGCTTGCCGAGGCATCTGATATATTTGACAAATCACCATTGACCGCGGTTATGTTTGGTAAGAAATTTGTATTTATGATGATTCCTTATGATAAAGATATGTTTGAGGCATCTGATTTATTTGTTCCTGTTACAACAAAAACTCAGGCACTGCGCTGTAAAAAGGAAATAGAGCAATTACTTGAAATAATAGATGTATTTGATCTTTATAAACCAATGCAGACCTGAATTTAGTATGGGAATACATTAGTATGATGTTGGTTAAATTTTGCTGCAATAAAGTAGTATTTTGTTAACATTACTTTGCTATAGTTTTTTCAAAATATTTCAATAGGGGTTTTTATTTATGCCATCAACATCAAATGAAAATAAACTTTTGCCAGAGCAGGAAGAAGTTTACAAAACTGCCGAGGCCGTAAATTCTCAGCTAAAAGTTCTAGAAGCATTTATTGCGCGGCGCTTTGATGAGATTTCTATGGAGATCAACGCCACAGCTCAGCAGGCTGATATGGCAGAAGATAGCATCATTCAAAGATTTTCTGAAGTGTTAGAGGTTTTAGGGGCTATCAATCATAGTGGCGGTGGCAACACTGCGGCAAATACCGGGGTAGAGCTTGAAGCCATTATTGAGGAAACAGAAAACGCGGCAAATACCATATTAGATGCATCGGATCGCATCGCCGGTTATGTTGGTGATGATGCGAAATGGGAAGATGAGGAAGGGCGCAAAGAAATTCGCAAAAATATCTCTAATGATATTCAAAATATCCTTATGGCTTGCTCTTTTCAGGATCTTACAAGCCAGCGTATCCGCAATACGCTTGATAATTTACATGGAATTGAAGATCGTCTAAACTCTACATTTGAAAAATTGGGAATTGATGTTACTCCTGATAAAGAATCTATTGAAAAGCAGGTGAGCGCGGCGTCTTCCCAAGACGAAATAGACAGCTTATTTGACTAGGTAAAACCAAGTCAGCTTAACCTGAAACCATTACAAATTATAATAAAGATAATAAAATTATTTAGGCGTTATTTTATCTTTTCTTGTGGTTTATAATTATAACGCTTTATTGATTGTATTTTTTTATAATGTTATTAATTAATGCGTCTAATTTATTTTTTTATACATGGTATATAATAAGTTAGATTGATTAGGTTTATGATATATAGATAGCTATTTAAAAATATCCATTATATTATTAAAGAGGCGGGATGCTTTGTGTTGTTTCTGCCCTCTTATTCACTGCATTCAAACCTCATCAAAAAACTTTGGGCTATAATTAATATATAAGTAACTTTAAGTAACTTGCATATTTTTTTATAATTTTGTTGCTGCGTTTCTCATGCAGGTTACTATGCTTAGGTTAATACGCTTTGTTACTGGCACCTTGTCCTTAAAGTAAAGCCAAATCACTATAACTTAATAATAATCATCATATTTAAAAGGTCGGTAAGAAATCCTATCGTAAATAATAAAAAGCCGCCAGTAAAAGGCGACTTTTACAATCGTGTATAGTAGATATAGGAGATTTTCTTTTAATTTAGCCCCTATTAAAAGATATATTTAGTAAGCAAATGTTACATCGAAACTTGCGGTGTGTGTTGCATCTGATGGCTGCGCTGTGCCTACTGTTATCACTCCACCAAAGCTTACAGTTTCATCTGTTGCTGCTGTTGTTACAGTAACAGGAACAGTACCGGTAGTGGCTAGAGTAGCAGAAGATTCCGTTGCTGTTGCATATGTAACAGATGTAAGTGTCAAGGCAGAATCTGTAAAGGCAACGTTAGCTCCACGAGTCATTTGAAGTACTGCTGGTGCTGGGGTTTGTACCAATACAGTACCGCGTTGCGCACCTGGTGTGATATTAACTACTTGAGAGTTACCAGATGTTGTTGCGGTTCCCCCTGCAACCACTGAGAATGCACCAGTATCATTCATGGTAAATGTTGCTGTGTCTGTACCGTCAAGCTGGATCAGCCATGTGCCAAAATCCATGTCTGTACCGTCCGTTGTTGTAATCGCGCTAGAAGTTATAAGTGTTGCTACAACTGTTTGTGCGGTAACTGTTTTTGCTCCTGCAAATCCGAGTGCAACCGCACCTGTAAATGCCATAAGCTTTAATGGGCTAGATTTCATTAGGTTTCTCCTTTTATTCCCTAGATTGAATTACTGTTACTCAGTACACGGGCTAGATATACTATCCTCTGAAAATCATTATCACACCTAATGCATTAAAGCATTATTAATATAACGATTTTTATTAAAATAGATGTGGCTAACTTTTTAGAATCAGACACGAAGTGCATTATTTTTATCATTAAGAGTTTGTTTTTGTCAAGGTATTGTGGTGTAATGCCTAAATCAATTTTTGCTGCTTATCCATAGAGTTACTAGCTTTTATCAACAGTTTTGTGAATTGTTTAAATATGCAGATTCGTATTAAATTTATTTTGCTAACTATTTTGTGCATATGTTTTGCTGTGCCAGTTAACCATGTAATGGCGCAGCAATCAAAATATGATATTGAAAGACGTAAGATTCTGGCTGCAAGGTCTGTTGTTGCAAAATTAAAAGCAGGATTCGCAAGGGCAGATCGCTATCTTGATTCTATGACTATAAAATCTGGCAAAGCTGAGGGAATTTCTGAAAAAAATATATTGCCTGATGGGGAAAGTTTGTTGCTTCAGCCCATATTCAAAGATGGAGATATTAAAATAGATGGGGTTATATTTGCCACTGTACGTAACAGAAAGATATTATTATCACTTCGTGATTTTGCCGAAATTTTGAATATAGCCATATCTGTAGATGCAAAAAATAAGCTAGCTAAGGGTTGGTATATAAGAGAGGATAAAGATTTTATTCTTGATCTGTCTAAAAATATTGTTCGCACTGATATTGGTGAGTTTACGCCATCAAATAATGTGATTATTGAAAATGATGATATTTTTGTTCCAGCTAAAGAACTTGGAAAATGGATTGATACAGATTTTTCAGTAAATGTTGCATTACAGAATTTAGATATTGTCTCTTCTACTAAATTTCCAATTCAAGAACATTATTTTAGAAAAAGATGGGAAAAAAGAAACTTTAAGATACCAGAGCCATCTTTACCATTAGGAGGAGAAAAATATCATGCAATAGGAACACCAAGTATTGATGTGGCTACGCGTTCAACATATAGAAAAGATGGTTCATCAAAAGATAGAGGAACGGCTAGCAATAGTGCAACAATTAAATCAGTGGGGGATCTTGCATATGGTACTTTTACTACACAAGCTCAGATAAATAATATTGATAAGTTAAAAAATGTTAGAATGACTTACAAGCAAGAATCGCCTGACCCTGAATTATTGGGAAGGTTAAAGGCTAGAAAGTTTGAGATTGGCGATGTTACTACCGCTCGTGTTCCACTTGGCGGGACAGTTGCACAAGAGCTTGGGGTTAGGGTTACAAATACCGATGAGTTGCGAACTTTCACAACTCCTAAAACAGGAATATCTGGAACGGCTTTTCCTGGCTGGGACATTGAATTATATAGAAATAATCAGCTGATTGGCTTTCAGGAGATCGGAGAAGATGGATTTTATAATTTTGAAAATGTTGACCTATTCTTAAGAGATAATAATTTCAGGTTGGTTTTTTATGGTCCTCAAGGTGAGATACGAGAAGAAGAGGTGTATATCCCTGTAAATAATAGCTTATCTAGGGGGCAAAGTGTTTACGATGTATCTTTATCACTCGATGGAAAAAATGCCTATAATAAGAAGGGTAATTTTATTGATGAGGATGAAGGAAGCCTTAATATATCGGCATTATATGAAAAACCAATATGGGGAGCGTCCACTATATCTGCTGGTTTAAGGAGTTCAGAACATAAAGATATTCGCAATACTGTAGGTAATTTAGGGTTTTCTACAACTTTGTTGCAAACACTGGTAAATAGTGGAATTGCAATTGACAATGAAGGTGATATGTCCGCAGATCTAACTTTAAGAAGAAATTTTGGGGAACATCAATTTATAAACACCTTAGATTGGCGTTCTGCTTATTATGATACTCAGGCTGGAGGCGGTCTTAGCGATGTTGGAAATCTACGCAATAATTTTAGTTTAATTGGTCCAGTGGATTTTATGATAGGTACTCGTCCTAGATATAATTTAAGTTCTGCTTATTCTTTAAATACTGATGATAAATATTCTCTTGGTGCTAGTGCTAGTATTGATACAAGGATAAACCGCTTTACATTTAATGAGCAGATTTTATATCAAACTGGTAATACATTATCAGATGATAATTTATCTTCAATTACCAACATAACAGGAGCTTATGGAGCAAACAGGTTTCGTTTATCCACTGAATATGCAATTAAACCTGATAGTGAGCTTAGAAGTGTTTTGGCGCGATATAACAGAAGGTTTTCCCAAAAGCTTGATGTAGAGTTTGGGGTAACTAATCGTGTTCAAAACTCTGTGACAGAATATTCAGGAAAGATAGATTGGCAAGCAGGGTTTATTCGCCTTACTCCTACAGTCACCTATGATACAAACAAGAATTTCTTTGCAGGATTAAATACTCGTTTTGGGATTTTGCGTGATCCTTCTGATGGTCGTATTAAGATTTATGATCGAAATGTTGCAGATTTAGGTGGCGTTAGCGCATTTGTATTTCTTGATAAAGATGGTGATGGAGAGTTTAATGGCGAAGATGAGCCTATTGAGGGTGTCGTTGTTAAAGCTCCTCAAAATGGTGGAAGGGTTATAACTGATGAAAATGGTATTGCATTATTTTCTCGCATGAACGCCCTTAGGTTAACTGATGTATATATTGACAAGGATTCCTTACAAGACCCAACATGGGTAAGCAGTTTCGAAGGCGTGTCCATAGTGCCACGAGAAGGGTATGTAGCAGAAGTTAAATTCCCTATTCATTATGCTGGAGAAATTGATGGTAGTATATACGCAAAAGCTGTTTCACTTCCCGGTGGTGCAGGTGCTAATTCTGATGTTAAAGGGGGTGCTCAACCTGTTCCATTAAGGGGCGTAACATTAAAACTTTATAATCAAGAAGGGAATGTAGAGCAAAGTGTTGTTACAGATGCTGGTGGTTTTTACTATTTTACTCTTGTCCCGCCTGGAAGGTATTTGCTTATTATTGATGAAAAAAGTGCACAAAAAGGTAATTTTATAAGACCAGAACCCCAGCAAATAGAGATCGGTTATGATGGAACAGTTATATATGGTAACGACATATATGTTGATACGGTTGGTCAAGATATATCCAGTGAATTTCTAGCTGATCTAAATGACTATAAGGCACGCCACCCACATATAGATTTTTCAAATGATAATTACGATTTAGTTTTAAATCTTGGAGAGTATAATTCTCGGTTGATGATGTCTGTGATATGGTACAAGCTAAAATCTCGCTATAATTCCCTGATTGGAGGAGGGGAGCTGTTTGTCCCTCCATCAAAGAGCTTTGCTGATTTAAAATCAGGTAAACATGTTTTGCGTATTGGGTTAAAAGATAAAACTATTAGCGATGCCTACTCAATATGTCGTAGCTTAATGGCAAGAAATCTAAAATGTAAGGTTGAGATTTTCCCCTCATATATAAAGCAGGCACAGGCAGATATGACAATCAATCAAGTTTCTAAATAATTGTTTATTAGTGTTTTTTCTTAAATTGTTAAATGTGGTGTTATGCCCTGAGTATTTTTTTATGGATATATTTTTTGTTTATATATATATGGGATATTAACTATTTTTAAATAATATCCGTAAATTAAACCATGAAGGAGTAAGTAAGCATGGCTAATACATATTCTCAAACATTTTCCCAGCTTTTAAGTATATAAACATTAATTGATGGTATTTTATCAAGCTGGACACAGCAACAAATAGATAATTGGGCAACAAGTAACCCAGGTGCACCAACAAATATAGTGCATAATTATGCTTATTCTTTAATAACTCATCCGGATTTTCAAAACCAAACGCCACAGGATCAACAATTGGCTCAGGATACTTTCCGTTCTTATTGGCAAAATTTGGGCTCTTACGTGGATGCTCAGGAATTGAACTTAGAGTTTGTAAATTTATATTCGACTTATAACCTTGATGCTGTCGATGCCATTGTTGATAATATTACTGATAGTCAACAATTATTCATATCTCCGTTTGAGTGGAGTAACGCAATCCAATCTATCGCTGATGCGCCTTTATTTGATCCAACGATTGCGCAAGCTGATGCTGATGCACAAATACGTGAGATAATGGCAGATTTAGCGGATAACCCGATAATCGATATTTCATATATTGTTGATATTCCTGCCCTTGGTTTTACATTGCAAAACTTGGCAATGCAGGATAGTTTTGGAACTATTGATGCCATTGTTGATAATCTAAGCGATCAGGCACTAACATTTGTTGATACTGTTGCTTTGAAAGCTCAAGGAGTTGATGTCGGAACCAATGGTAATGAATCGTTATGGGATACGTCTGGTACTTATGACGCTATATACGGTCTTGGTGGTAATGATACCGTAGTAGGCGGTGGCAATGATACGTCACTATATGGCGGCGATGGTACGGACTATGTCTATGACTGGATAGGCGGTAACGACGTTATATCTGGTGGCGATGGTGCAGATTTTCTTTATGGTGGTTCAGGGGCAGATTCCTTTGTGTTTTACGAAGGTGAAACCGGCGTTGATACTATATGGGCATTTAATAGTGTCGAAGGTGATCGCCTAGATATAAGAGATTACTTAGATCAGTTTGATCCATTGCAAGATGCTATCAATGACTTTGTGATACTTACTGAAAATGGTAACAGCACCACAGTATCTGTTGATATTGATGGTACAGGAGCTGGTGCTGCTCAGGATATTGCAACATTGAGCGGAGTAACAGGGCTTAATATTGAAGATGTTATTGATACAACAAGCTTTGTTTAATTGATAATAGAATTATATATAAAAATCTCGATGAGCCATGTTTTTTTCATGGCTCATCTTTTTGTGTATATTTTTTTAGGGGCTGTACCAGTTAACTAAGATTAGTTAGAGGTATATTCATACGAAAGAGTCTCGTTTAAGCAAATAAAAACAAAACAGGCGTACAAATCAAACGCCTGCTCATATAACATTTTACTATAGCAAATAATTGTTGGTAAATAATCTTAGGTGAGTAGTCCTAAGAAACATAATTTAAAAGAAAATCCCTATTTAAAAGAAAATCCCTAAAAATACGCACCACAAACAAAAGCCATTATTCTTACGCTTATTTATCTAATCTAATTACATTCCAAGTGTGTCAAGATTATTTTCACTAACGCAGCATGACATGCCATTATCTGCGGTTACTTGATTTCCTGCTGGATCAAATTCAAAGCTCATCTTCGTGTTTGCAAGGCTAAAATCTGCGACTAAACCACCTAAATTTGTTCCATTAAAAGCACTTGTTGCCATGTTTATATCACTCCTTTTCATTTTCAGTTCTCTGGTTTTATCATCACGCCCGCTTAAACGGATCTTATTATTAGTGTTGCGAATGAAGAATCAGGGGGACGTATGTTCCTTCTTTTGGTGCTCCTGTTTCATCATCTAGCAATATCGTCAATATCTGGTGGCTATTTTGCATATTCTTGGATAATTCCTTTTTTACCGGTATATTCAAGCTTCGCGTTTCGCCTCCATCCATTACAAATCCTAGTTTACACAAATCCAAATCATACTCAAACCAAGAAAGATCATTCTTTAAAGGTTTGTTATAGAACACGGCACATCTTCCATCATCTTTAATTGCCACTTCTATATTTAAATTGCTTCCTTCCTCAACCCCGTAGAAAAAATCAACTATAGAACCTGTCTTACCAAATTCGTTATCTTCTACTTGAATATTGCTCATTACGTATTTCTTTCTTGTGAGTATTATATAATGATTTTTTCAAAAAAGCCCGAATTTTTTTCAATTAATTTATAGTTTTTTTTATTTCTGGCTCTTTTATTTTAAGTTTTACCTCAAAGCCGTCAATAGGTTTCCCATTTTGTGTTCTAATTATAAATAAATATTGTTCTTTTGCGATATATGGTCTGACTAGCCACTGAATTTTTGCCCCTAAATCAAAGCGTTGGTTATCATTGGTATAAACATTTATACGTTTTGTTTCTGGATCATATTCAAGGTGATCAATGGTGCAGCCAAGCTCTGGCCCATGAAAAATATAGTTTTGACCGCGCTCTCTATCACAATATATGTCAAAATCATCAGGGCTATTGAACAATTTACTTCGCCCTGACCCGAATCCCGATCCCCAATCACTGCCTATGCTTTTTGGTGATTTAGGAGTTTCATTATTTTTAACTTCGTCCGACATAGTAAGATCCGCCAGAAATGGCATTTTTTCATAGTGTTCAAAGCGATTGTAACTATCAACACTTAATAAAATCATAACATTTGTCCTGCTTCATGGGAAGTCATAACCAACTTACTACGTTTTTTGCTTATCTTGGTCGTGTCAAGTCCGCTGTTTCTGGGTCAGAAACGGTATAATCGATGGTGACTTTTTGCGGTGGGGCGCCCTCGCTATTTATAACTACATCAATCTCACCTTTTAACGGATTAGGAAGATGTGTTCCTTTTCCTGACATTGCGCCCTTTATTCTATCCAAGTCCTGCTGTACCGCAGAGTTAATTTTCTCAGCGGCCATATCACTAACAACAATATCATTGGCCGTTTTAGGAAGACCGCCATTATGGCTTTGGGTTGTCATTCTTCCATCAACATAAATTATATGATCAACGGCATTTCCGTTTCTATCACGAATTTGTGCTACTAAGGTTGATTCTCTACCATTACCATTACCATTACCGCCATTATCAGCATTAAAGCTTGATGATGTTGGTATGTGTCCATTACCATGTTGACCTGTTGTTCTAGCCCTAGCAGAATATCTGCTATTATCTGATTGTAAGAAAAATGGTGAAAAACGGTCTGAATTATTTGCCATTGCCTGACCAACACCGCCAGAGCGGTACATAAAGGCTCCGACAATACCGATTATTATTCCCCATTTGGCAATGCCGTTAATCTTATTATCAAATAATTTTTCATTGATGAAGTTAAACAGACCAATACTTGCGAATATACCAACGCCAGCTTCAATAGCGTTATACATATTTCTTTCACCTTGGGTGCGTGCGCTTCGTTTAACATCGCCCCACCACTCACCAACACCTTTTACGCTGTTGAAGGCTGTTTCTAATAGGCCACCAGCAACACTAGAAACGCCGCTTTGCCCCTTACCAAACCATTGATATGGTAGCCCATATTCCCCGCCACCAAGTTTCTTTAGTGACTCATCAAGCTGATGCGCTGTACCATATCTGTATCTTATATCTTCATTAAGATTCATACGCTCAGCATTGCCTATGGCAATTTGTCTTATGCTTTCTCTTAATTGCTCGGCCTCTATTTTATTTTCTTTTATTTCCTTAGCTTTATCTCTTAACTGTGCAAGCAATTCAGGAGTAGCATTCATAGCATCGTTAAAATTGTCTATGGCTTTTATTTGCTTGTTAATTTCCTCTATTTCTTTTCTAAGGCGCTGAGTATCTTCATTTAGATCATTAAGTTTTAATAGGTAAACTTCTGCATCAGATTTAGCAAAGCGTACATCTTTTAATACTGCTCCAAGGTTATTAGCTTTTGCAGTTCTCCCTTCTTCTCTAAGCTCTTTTTGAAGTTGAATAATATCGGCTTCTTGCCTGTTTATTGCCTCTAGAATATCTCTTGCGCCAAGGTTTTTCTCTGAATTATTAGATAAATATAATTCGATATCAACTGCCGCGGCATATGATTGTGCAACAAGCCTTGCAGCCTCCGCTCTTGATTCGTCTAGGTCTTTTTGCCACTGTGGCCTGTTGTCAACTTTTTGTTGTTGCTCAACATCGCTGCCATCAGTTGTCGTATCTGTAGCAGTAGTAGCAGTAGCAGTATTCGCACCTGAAGCATTCCCGCCAGCAGCACTTTGCCTTTCACCAGCCGCAGGGGCAACGGTATCACCACCACCGCCAGCATTATTGTTATTCGGCGTATCAGCCACAGGAGGAGACATCACTCCACTGTCACTGCCAGCAGCACTTTGTGTTTCACTAGCTACAAAAGGGGTGGCGTCACTACCATCATCATAATTACCAGCAGCACTTGGTGCATCATCAGCCGTATTCGCAGTGCTGCTGCTTGGTAAATCATCACCAAATAAGTAATTTACCTTATTATCTACATAGTCATACGCACCATTACCAAATTGGTATGCTTCATATCCTAATTTATATGGGTTGAACCATAGCAAGGCATCACCATATTCATCTAAATTATATTTTTCATCTGTCATATAATCAGCGGCGTAAATCCCCCCTGCGGCTGCGGTAGGAACGGCAACTTTTTTGTTCCAATCCCATTTAAATGGATTATATGCTCCGTTTGTATCTTTTACAGTAAATCCAGACCCCCAGCGCAATGCAGCTCTTTTTAAGGGGGCAGTGAAGCTTTCTCCTTCTTCCTTCCATATATGTTTTCTACCATAAAAGCTTTTAAAGTTATCGATCAGAGATCTCTGATTTGCCATTTCAACGCGACCGCCTGTCATGAATGTAAGCGGACCTTTGAACAAAGTATGTTGAAAAAACCCTTTTAACTGTAAAGCTGAGGGATAACCAACGCCTAACCTTCCAAGAAAGGAGTTCGGGTTATCAAACATTTCGTAGGGTTCCCAGAAACGATAACTTCTATCCATGGCCAAGGATCTTGTCCATCTGTTATCGTCAATAAATCTTTCTTTTATGCCAAATAAATTTTCATCAGGAGCGCCTCTTTTAGCCTCTGTAGCCTCTTTAAATACATCAGCTACTTTGTCGAGCATATCTTTTGATCTAGCGTCACCAAAATATCCAGAGTGTGGCATTCTCTTTGCGGCAGTCAAAAAATTTGCATCATCAGGAAATGGGTCAATACCATCACCCCTTAAAGATCTTTGAGTAATTCTAGATAGCTGTTTTGCAGATATAACTGCATATTCTTCAAGTGCTGGCCCTGCTATTGTAGTAAAGTTTGTTATCATGGCCTCTATGGGCTTTACATCTTTTTCTAAATTCAAAAAGGTGTGACCTTGCTCATCAACGTCAGTAAACTTTGCTAGAAAATCTTGCCAAGCCTTTTCAATGTTTTCTTCTTTTAGTTCACTTAGGTGGATAGGCTTACCTCCTCTTGGAGAGTTTGAGTAATAGCCAACATCTATCCCCCTTTCAATTTTTCTTAAATAATGCCCTTTTGCCCTGCCACTACCGTCTAGCCATTTCCCCGTGGTTCTCATTATTGAAAAATTTGCAATTTCTGCGGCGCGCGATAAACCTGTTACACTTTTCTTGTAATCCATATATGTATAACCACTTTCTCCACCTTCTATCTTTTTAAGGCTTTCAAGCATTTCATGAGCATTCTTTCCACTCATCCCAGCTTTTAAGTCAATGGCTATATTTTCCATATCTTCTACATATTTTAATAATGTAGCTTTTTGCTCCTCGGTAAGATCGTACGTCCATCTAGCCTTGTCACTACCAGTAAGCTCTTTATTTGTTTTGTATGAAGCCTCAATATGCATTTTTAGTTGACGCATATTTTCACTGAATTCTTCTAAAGCAGCTCCATTTTCTTTGGCAAAATTTTCTATAATTTCTTCGGGGTTTTTACCATTCCTAACTGTCTCAAGAACATCTTCATTAAGTTGTCTAATAGAATCGGTAATATTCAAAGAAGATAGCTTTTTATCGACATATTGTACTATTGGCTTTGTTATACCCTCTGATCGGGTTATCATCGCCTTTACAGGGTAAAACCACCACCTTGGCACGGGCAAGATGGTTTTATCTATATCGAACATACCAATATGTCTTTTAACTTTGCCCCAATCTACTCCAGGATTGAATTCAGGAAAATCACCATTTACATTGGTAGGTGATATTTTCCCTTTTCTAGATTCAAATATTTTTAATGACTCTTTTATCTCAGATATAGCGGCTTTAATACCTCTAGGTCTTATATTTTCTTCATAAAACTTAAAAATTCTATCTGACGTACCACTGACCTTGGCTCTTAACTGCTCATTGCCATCTTCACCTAATTTTTTAAGCAAATCCTCATTATCTTTATTAAACCTTCTTATCAGGGTTTCTACTTGTTCTTCAAATGCGCTTTCTTTTAATTTTTTTGTTTCAGGATCGTCAAGAAATTCAGCTACTCGCCTATCAAAATCATCAGATAGCTTTTTTATAACTTTTATTTCATCAATTGTTTTTTCCGTAACTTTAGCACCATCAGCAGCACCAGCACCAGCACCATCAGCAGCACCATCAGCAGCATCAGCACCATCAGCACCATCAGCATCAGCACCATCAGCAGAGTTAGCATTAGGAGTGGCATTGCCATCGGCATCTTTTTTAGCCATCTGACGAGCATATCCGTCAAGGGCTTGTTCTCTGGTAACGTTGAAATCTTCCATAATGCTTTTTATGGTGCTTTCTCTAACCTTTATGCTTTCTTTGAAAACATCTTCTATGGCTTTTATATCCTCATCAGGAAGAGGGGAGTTATTACCACGAAGGGCATCATCTAGTAATCTGCTTACATCTATGCTGTCCACGTTACTTGTTAGTAAGGCATTAAATCTTGAGGCAACATCATGAACCTTAGGTATCGCGCTTAACCTTGCGACTGTTGAACCCTCTTTAAGGAATTCTATTACATTATCTGAAAGTCTTGTTGTTTCATCAGTGTTTTCAAGAACAGACCTGCGCCATCTGGCAATATCATCTGCCATTTGTTCGGGACTAGCGGATTTCGATAAAGTACTTAATAGGCTTTCCTGCAATTCCTTAGGGAAAAGCTCTGGGCTAACCCCCTTGAATATCAGATTAAACACATTTTCCAACTTACTTACAGCAGCCATGCTAACCCTTTTATCACGTAATTTTCACGTTTTATTATTATATTTTTATACTATTACAGCAAATAGTACCGGAAATGGTTATAGCTTGTCAAATTTAATTATACATATAATAGCAACTTATTGAGATCTTATTGCTTGTCTAAGCTGATCTGCGGCTTCTTGTGATACTTCAACTTTAAATAATGGTGTATCTATTGGGGTTACAAGGGCATTTGCACGGTTATTGAAAGTTCCTGATTGTAGACCTCTATCTATATCTCCACCGGGAAGAGATTCTGATGTTGAGCCATTTTGCCTTGGTTGTGCTTCTTGAAATCTATTACGAAGATTTCCTGGTTGTTCATTGAACTCCTTGAACCAGCTAGTGTCTTCTCCTAGTCTTTTGGCTCTTTCAGTATCCTCTCTAACGATTGAAGAAGCCGAGCTTTTCGATATTTCTATACCAGATTGTTTTTGAGCGTCCGCATTTTTTTTATCGGCATAAACGCCCATACCAAATGAAAGGCCAACGCCAACTGTATCTATTATAGGGCTTCTAGATGGATCAACAAAACGCGCTGTTTTATGTGTGCCAATCTCCCAGCCACGCTTCATACTATCAACAACTCCAAGATCTTCTGTGGTTTTTGCTGCTGATTTTGCGGCCTCATAACTTACCTCTTCTAAGCTATTTCCAGAACTAGATGCAAATCTGTTAACAGATGTTCTTGCATCTTCCAAAGCGCTTTGTGCTGCTTTGATTTCTTTGGTTTGTCTTAGTATTTCTTTTTCTGTTGCCTGTCCCGAACTTATCAATTTATCAAGTTTAGTTTCAGCACTTCTAAGCTTTTCAGCGTCTTTTGCTAGATATTCCATTAGATCAGATTGAGTCATAGTTTGGCGAGCATCTTCGCCGCCAGGGAATTTTTTCTTTATCCAGTTTGTAAGGTTTTCAGTCGCTGTGCCAAGGCGTTCTCCACGCGCTATTTCATCGGCCTTTGTAGTTAATTTAGAGACCTTAGAAGATGTTTGCTCTGCGATAGGTCCTGCCATTTTTGAGGTATGGGCAACGTCTTTTGTTGTTTCAACGGCTTTTGCGCTTTTGCTTGATATTTTAGCCGCCTTATCGGTTAGCTCTATCGCATCTGCAACTAGATCTGCACGCCTAACAGCATTGGCAGTTTGCAAACCTTTACCACCCCATTTTAGCGCAAATATTGTTCCCGCCGCTCCACCAGTTGCTGCGGTTGCGACTAAGAACGCTGGAATCTCAACAATAGCCTGAGTTCCATATAATATTGTGCGCTCATAATTGGCATTTGGATTTTCTATTATTTTGGCGTATTCGGGGGCTTCTTCGCCTTCTCCAAGCTCTATTTCCCTCATATATTCAGGGTTTTCTATCACATTTCCAGCATCATCAGTTATTGTTCTTCTCATATCTGCCAGATATTCACCTTTTATGCGCTCAACAAACTGTGTGTTGTCATTCATCCAAGTGGTCCATTTCATCGCTTTATCTAAACCACCGCCACCATTGAGAATTTTTGTTGCTGCAAAAAAATCAGTTCCTTCAATCAATGGGGGATCGTCCTCATTTTGCCCAATGCTGTATCCGGCATTGATTAAGGGGCGTATAGTGCTGTTCCAAGCAACATTATGCGCAACATCTATTGTAAGCCCAACTGCATTTCTTCCCAAATCACCTATTAGACCTACTGTGCTTGTTACTGCGTTTGACGCTCCTTGAGCTAAGACAGCGCCTGCGCGGGCGGGATCATTTATAACAAATTTTCCAAAGCCTATTATGGCTTCTTCTGCTTGTCGGTGTTTTTCGGCAATTCCTGTGGGATCTCCAAGGCCTGCTGCCTCAGCACCTCTGGCTATATAACCTAATGGTGTTGCGGCAACAACCCAAGCCGCGCCATTAGCAACAGCAGGAGCGCCCGTTTCTACTGTCCATTCAATTGCAGAAGAAGTGGCTTCGACAACGGAATCTCTTGCGCTAACTATCGCATCAGCAGCATCATCAAGCATCCTTGATGCATCAAAGTCAGCAATTGCATTGCTAATATTGTCATATGCGTTTGAAAACCAGCCCATATTTTATTTTTCACCCTTACGCATTTTCTTATTATCCTATATCAAATGAACTAGGATCCATATGGTTTATACCATTATTATTATTTGTAATATTCTTACCCATATC
>JALTAZ010000034.1 GCA_027075555.1 Micavibrio sp. | reverse complement strand
TATGCCGCATGAACACAGCAATAATCAAATTCTATGCCTTGACCAATGCGGTTAGGACCACCGCCGAGTATAATAATTTTTTCTTTATTTGTTGGGTTTAACTCATTTTCAGCAGGGGTTATACCATTTCCCTCATAGGTGGAATACATATATGGCGTTTCGGAAGGGATCTCTCCAGCGCAGCTATCAACTCGTTTATATACGGGGTGTATATTATGGGTCATACGTGCATTTCTTACGGTGTTTTCTGAAACATTTACAAGTTCAGCTAATTGTGCATCTGAAAATCCAAGGCGTTTGACTTTTATCCAGCCTTGAGGGGTTACTGGAAGACCATTTTCCAAAATAGCTTTTTCCATGTTAACAATATTTTCAATACGTTCTAAAAACCAGCTATCATATTTAGAAATTTGCTTTATTTCATCTAGGCTTAAACCATGTCTAAATCCTTGTGCAATATATAAAATGCGTTGTGGTGTTGGTTTTGCTATTTCAGCCAATATAGCATCACGTTGTGCCATTGGATTATCATTATCATCGGCACCAGAAACATATATGGGAGAGAGGCCTCTAAGCCCTTTTTCAAGTGATCTCATGGCTTTTTGCAATGATTCTTCGAAGTTACGGCCAATAGACATAGCTTCGCCAACAGATTTCATAGCAGTTGTAAGTGTGGCTTCGCTACCTTTGAACTTTTCAAAGGTAAATCTTGGAACTTTAGTTACTACATAGTCAATTGTTGGTTCAAAACTCGCCGGAGTTTTTCCTCCGGTAATATCATTTCCTAGCTCATCAAGAGTGTAACCAACGGCTAGTTTCGCCGCAATTTTGGCAATGGGAAAACCAGTTGCCTTAGACGCTAGTGCTGAAGATCTCGACACCCTTGGATTCATCTCAATTACAATCATGCGCCCATCTTTTGGATTAAGCGCAAATTGCACATTAGAACCTCCCGTTTCTACGCCAATTCCCCTTAAAACAGCAAGAGATGCATTACGCATAATTTGATACTCTTTATCAGTAAGCGTAAGGGCTGGGGCTACGGTAATAGAATCTCCGGTATGTACGCCCATAGGGTCAATATTTTCGATTGAGCAAATAATAATGCAGTTATCATTTTTATCACGCACAACCTCCATTTCATATTCTTTCCAGCCAAGCAGTGATTCCTCAACTAAAACTTCAGTAGTTGGTGAGGCTTCGAGACCATCGCGAACAATTCTTTCATAGTCATCACGGTTATAAGCAATGCCACCACCTGTTCCGCCCATAGTAAATGATGGGCGCATAATTGCAGGAAGTCCTATTTTTTCAAGAGCTTCTGCTGCTTCTTCCATATTGTGTATGGTTTGAGAACGTGCAGATTCTAAGCCTAATTCGTCCATACATAATTTGAATTTCTCACGATCTTCGGCCTTATCAATTACATCGGCTTTTGCGCCAATAAGCTCTATCCCTAGGCGATCTAATGTGCCATTTTCATCTAGAGCTAAAGCTGTGTTAAGAGCCGTTTGTCCGCCCATAGTAGGAAGCAGGGCATCAGGCTTTTCTTTTTCAAGGATCTTGGCAACGATTGCAGGGGTTATAGGTTCAACATATGTCACGTCAGCCATATCAGGGTCTGTCATGATTGTAGCAGGGTTAGAATTTATCAAAATCACATGATAACCTTCTTCCTTTAAGGCTTTGCAGGCCTGCGTCCCTGAGTAATCAAACTCACATGCTTGCCCTATAATAATAGGACCTGCACCTATTATGCAGATAGATTTTATATCAGTTCTTTTAGGCATGATTCTCGGCTCATTTCATTTGTATTATTTATACGTACCGAGAAAGACTATTTAGAGCAAAAGCAATATGAGTGCAAATGTAAAATTGCTAAACTTTATGAAAATTTATAAATCATACAGGGTTTTGATCTATATCAGTATCAATTTGTACATTTGGATTAGAAAGTTTTTTAAGCGTTCCAAAGCAACCATTTGTTTCTTCGATCATTTGCTCAAGCAGGGTTTTTTCTGCAGGAAAATTATCAACAGCAGAGGAAAAGTGACCTAAGATCTTAACATCTCCATTCTTGTCTTTAGAAAAAGAAAATTTATAATGTGCAGGAACTTGTTGAGGTTGTCCTTCATCATCATCGAAGCAAAAAGTATAGCGACCTTTTAAGCGTACAGCCTTGCCATTGCATTCTATTTCCTGACTTTCTTCATCTAAAAGAACGCGAATATTATGTTTTCCAGATAAGAAATGAGTAAAATACTCATCCCGTTTTTCAGGTGAGTTTACGATATGATCCCAAACTGTTCCTTTCAGGCGGGCATTATTGGCGTAACAGTCCAAGACGCTTTCCTTAATTCCAGAAGCAGCAGCATCACACCACCGAAATAGAGCCTCTTGAGCTTCTTGAATTGTAATAACTTCATTATCTAGATTTGTTTTTCCTGCAACATTAAACCCTTTAATGTGATTTAATTCGTTTTCATTGTTAGACATTTTTTTACCCGATTTTAATGTTATGTTAAATCACATTATTTTTTTACGGTCGTTATATGCCCCTTAGTAAAGATTGTCAAAAAATTTATTAAAGAAACATTATATATTATTTATCTTGCTCTATTTTCCTTAATATTTTCTATAAAACGATCAAATAAATAATGGCTATCTTGTGGACCTGGAGATGCTTCTGGGTGATATTGTACCGAAAATATGGGCTTTCCTTTTACTGATATTCCTTCATTTGAGCCATCAAACAAACTTATATGAGACTGTTCCACATCTTCTTGTTGTAAGCTATCTATGATAACTTCAAACCCATGATTTTGAGAGGTAATCTCAACCTTTCCAGTTTTTAGATCTTTAACAGGCTGGTTTGCTCCACGATGTCCAAGATGCATTTTTCTTGTTTTTCCGCCAAGGGCTAATGCAAGAAGTTGGTGTCCAAGACAAATTCCAAAAATTGGTATATTTTTTTCAATTAGTTCACGAATCACTGGAACGGCATATTCGCCTGTAGCGGCGGGGTCTCCTGGACCATTTGATAAAAATATTCCATCAGGATTATGGCTAAGTATCTCTTTTGTTGTAGAATTTGCAGGAACAACGGTTATATCAGCCCCCGCATATGCAAGGCATCGCAAGATATTGCGTTTTGCTCCAAAATCTATGGCAACAACTTTGAATAAAGGGTTTTCTTGTTTGCCATAGCCATTTTGGGACGACCATAGGCTCTCATTCCATTTGTAGCTTTCCTTGCAGGTAACTTCCTTTGCTAGGTCTGAACCTTCAAGACCTGTCCAGTTTTTGACTTGTTCGTGTAGTTTATCAAGATCAAATTTACCTTGTGAATTATGGGATATTATTCCATTAGGCGCGCCATTATCTCTGATTTGTCTGGTTAAAGCTCTGGTATCAATTCCACTAATGCCCACTATATTGTGACTTTTTAGCCATTCGTTAAGATGATTATTAGACCTCCAGTTTGAGGGGTTTGTAATATTTTCGCGAATAATAAGACCGCGAGAAACTGGAGCTAGCGTTTCTATATCCTCATCATTTGTGCCAACATTACCAATATGGGGGAATGTGAAGGTTATAATTTGCCCAGCATAGCTAGGGTCTGTCATTATTTCCTGATAACCCGTTATTGATGTGTTAAAGCATATCTCGCCTATGGCGCTATTTTGCGCTCCTATACCTTGTCCCCAGAATATTGTTCCATCTGATAATATAATAACCGCAGTTGCGTTTGTTGGTGGGGTTATATTAGAAAAATTATACATTAGATGTTGCGCTCCAGCAAATGAGTTTTTATATATACCTGCTAGAACCACAGTTCCTAATATGTTTTGTAACAAAAGAAAAGGAAAAAAATTGGAAAAACGTAAAGAATTTACCTTAGCACTTAAAGATGCGATGAAAAATAAGGATAACATAGGGGTTGCGACTATACGTTTGATCATGGCCGCATTAAAAGATAGGGATATGGCAGAAAGAGAAAAGGGCAATGCAGAAGGGGTTGATGATGCCGGTATATTATTGATGTTACAATCAATGATTAAGCAAAGACAAGAATCTTCTAAGACATACAGTGATGCGGGGCGCTGTGATCTGGCTGAACGTGAGGAGGCTGAAATTGATATTATTCGCAGTTTTATGCCAGAACAGCTTTCTGATTCGAAAGTTAGAAAAGTTATAGATGATATAATTAAGGATATTGATGCAAAAGATATTAAGGATATGGGAAAAATTATGTGCGTGTTGAAAAAGGATTACGCAGGGCAGGTCGATATGAGCAGGGCAGGAGCCATTGCCAGAGAAAAATTGTTATAAACTTATATTTACATATTTATAAAATTGAATATATGTTTAACGCAAATGATTCCCCGAGTGCAAACTTCACGCAAGCTTACTGTCTTTTTAAAAAATAAGATAACTTATCTTTGATTTGATCCCATAACGGAAAAGAACTGCAATTATCACCATATTCTATAATATTTATTTTTTTACCTTTTTTGAATATATCAGGCATCTTTACGCTCCCGCCACATTTTCACCTATTGTCTAATGATTGCAAATCACTAGAT
>JALTAZ010000033.1 GCA_027075555.1 Micavibrio sp. | reverse complement strand
ATATATTCCTCCATAATCTAAAAAACTAAACATTATTATTTCAACCACTAATCAATTTTATAATCAAGAAACAATCGGATAAATTATGATCTTTCATATATTTACAATTATAATCACAGCCCTTAAATATTATATGTGCCTTAAATTAACTTGCAAAAATGCTCGTAATAAGCTTTTTACTATTTACTATAAGGATTTAATCATATGTGCAAAAAAATAGGAAATTAAAAACTATGCCACAAAATAACATCGTAATCACAATGCCAGATAACTCCACTCGTAATTACAGATCTGGCATTACAGGCATGGAAATTGCTAGTGATATTTCAAAATCTTTGGCAAAAGCATCTATTGCAATAAAACTTGATGGCAAGTTAAGCGACCTATCACTTCCCATTGAACAAAATGTGACAATAGAGATAATTAAACGCGATCATGATGACGCCTTAGAGCTTATCCGCCATGACACAGCACATGTAATGGCAGAAGCCGTGCAAAATCTGTTTCCCGGAACTCAAGTAACAATAGGTCCTGCTATTGAAAATGGCTTTTACTATGACTTTGCGCGAGATGAACCATTTTCAACCGAAGATTTGCCAAAAATAGAAAAAGAAATGCGCAAAATTATTGAACGCGGGTCAAAGTTTGAGCGCGAAGTTTGGGATAGGAACGAAGCCATTGCCTATTTCAAAAATAAAGGTGAAATATATAAGGCAGAGCTGATTGAAGATTTACCTGAAAATGAAAATATAACTATATATCGCCAAGGCAATTGGCTTGACCTTTGCCGAGGACCTCACCTACCCACAACACGCCATATCGGCAATGGTTTTAAGCTCTTAAAAGTTGCTGGTGCGTATTGGCGCGGTAATTCTAATAATGCCATGCTTACACGCATATATGGAACAGCATGGCGCAATGAAAAAGAGCTTAAAGCCTATCTCCACCAATTAGAAGAAGCAGAAAAACGAGATCATCGCAAGCTTGGAACAGAGATGGATTTATACCACTTCCAAACTGAAGCTCAAGGCTCTGTTTTCTGGCATCCAAAGGGATTTACGATATATAACCAGCTTGAAGGCTATATCCGCAGGCGTCTTGATAATGCCGGATATAAGGAAATAAAAACCCCACAACTAATTGACAATAAATTATGGGAAGCATCAGGCCATTGGGGAAAATATCGTGAAAATATGTTTGTTGTCCCCGACGAAATTCCTAGCACTGATGAAAATGCCCCTGTGGTAAGTGACAAGGCTTTTGAAAAACTTATGGCCTTGAAGCCCATGAACTGCCCAGCGCATGTTCAAGTATTTAATCAAGGAACAAAATCTTATCGTGACCTGCCACTGCGCCTTGCGGAATTTGGCTGCTGTCACCGTAATGAGCCCCATGGCGCACTACATGGTCTTATGCGGGTTCGTCAAATGACCCAAGATGATGCACATATTTTTTGTCGTGAAGATCAAATCACCGGCGAGTCTGTTGCCTTTTGTGATCTGGTTAAAACTGTTTATTCGGATCTTGGTTTTGATGATGTAAAAGTTGTGCTTGCTCTGCGCCCTGATATAAGGGCTGGAAATGATGAAATATGGGATAAGGCAGAAAACGGTCTTCGCCAAGCCCTGATAGAAGCAGGACTTGAATTTGAAGAAGCAGAAAATGAAGGCGCTTTTTACGGTCCTAAAATTGAATACCATATACGCGATGCAATCGGCAGAAGTTGGCAATGTGGAACTCTTCAACTAGACTTTGTATTACCCAAGCGCCTTAATGCTTCTTATATTGGTAAAGATGGAGCAAAACACCGCCCTGTAATGCTTCACCGCGCTATATTAGGATCATTAGAGCGCTTTATAGGCGTTATGATTGAAAGCTATGCTGGAAAGCTCCCGCTATGGCTTACCCCTACTCAATGCGTTGTTGCCACTATTACAGGCAAGGCCGATAATTATGCAAGAGAAGTACATGAATTATTGCTAAAATCTGGGATAAGATCAGAGCTTGATATTAGAAACGAGAAAATTAACTATAAGGTGCGCGAACATTTGGTAAAAAAAATCCCTGTCTTGTTCGTAGTTGGTGCGCGTGAAGCCGAAGAAAAAACCGTGGCAATACGTCGCCTTGGATCTAAGGCTCAAGATGTGGTAAATCTTAATCAGGCAATCCAGAACTTGAAAGATGAGGCTATTCCACCATTCTAATTAGGCTCTTGCCTGTATAGATATATTTATTACACTTCATATATAATTATACTTAACATAAAAGTGCTGTACCTGAAATTAGGACTTATCAGAATCAAGGTCATAGGACTTTACCGACTTAACAGCTTCTAAGACTTGGAAACTCTGCACATAATTTATCATATACGCGTTCAAATACACTGCTTTTGGCAATACGCCCCTTACCATATTTATAAAGTTCAAACATAGTTGAACGTGGCCCTACTTTCCTTATTATAAATTGCAAGTAAGGCGCTTGATTAGATGATTTATAATAAGTGTATGAAGCAACCCCATCATCAAAGTTACACTCAACCGTACGATATGTAAGAATTTTATAAGTTGCACACAAACAATAAAGCTGATCTAACATTTTAAATTGTCGCCTTGAAAAACCAGCGGGCTGGACAAATGCTGGATTGTTAATTACTTCAAATGTCATAGCCCTATGGTAACAAAAACTAATATGAAAGGAAAGAAACATGGTTCTATTACATACACCAGAGAAAAAAGAAGGGTTTTTGGCTCCTAAATTCAAACTAAAAAATATAGATGGAAAAATATATTCATTTGATGATTGCGCAGGTAAAAATGCTACTATTGTAATGTTTATATGCAATCACTGCCCCTATGTAATAGCCATAATTGATAGAATAGTTAAAACTTGCAAAGCGCTAGAAAATCATAATATCGGATGTGTTGCTATTATGGCTAATGACACAAAAAATTATCCCGAAGATTCTTTTGAAAATATGAAAATATTTGCAAAAAAGCACAAATTTTCATTCCCCTATCTTATTGATGAAACACAAGAAGTTGCAAAAGCCTATGATGCAGTATGCACCCCAGATTTTTTTGGTTTTGATAAAAAACATATACTGCAATACCGCGGAAGGTTAGACAGCGCAAATAACAAGCCCGCAGATAAAAAAACGATTCCTGAATTACTAAATGCAATGATAGAAATTAAAAACCATGGATATGTGACTTATCCTCAATCACCATCAATGGGTTGTTCAATTAAGTGGAAATAACCCTAGCATCACAAAAAATTTTCATTACAATGAGCGCATATTGTAAGAAAAGGAATATTCGATATGTCAGACCTTCTAGTTGAAGTTGATGAGGCACTAAAACAAGAGCGTTTAGAAAAGCTTTGGCAAAAATATGGTGGCTTCCTTATTGGTTTTCTTGTTGTTGTAATTCTAGGAACAGCTGCTAATGAGGGCTATAAAAGCTGGAAAGTACGCCAGAATACAAAACAAACCAATATATATCTTGATGCGATAGAAGATAAACAAGCCACCTATGAAACAATTTTGAAAGAAGCTGATAAAATTACAAATAGCGGATTAAAAGATCTTGCCAGATTACATGCCGCAGGTTTAGCCATAGAAAATAATGATATAAAAGCAGCTATCGCTATATATAAGGATATATCAACAAATAATAACAGTTATATAGTCGCAACTTATATTGCAAAATATATGATCACAAATCTTGATAATAGTTTAAGCGCAGAAGAAAAACGCAAGCGTTACAAAGCTTTAAGTGATGACATTAATAATCCATGGCGTTTTCATGCACGCTTTGAAATGGCCTTATTAGATGCTCATGAATTTCAAGATTATAAATCAGCACGTGCAAACTTAAGTATTATTATGAAAGAAGAAACTCTAGCACAAACACTGAAACAAAAAGCAAAATCGCTTGATATTCTTTATGCTGCTAAAGAATATTCAAAAAATAAGATGTCAAATAAACCCCTTTGATAATCCTAAGGAAAACAAGATGATAAAAAACAAAACGGTTCTTTTCGTATTTTGTATAATATCCCTAACATCATGTTCAAAAGTAACTAATATGTTTGGCCGCGAGAAAGAACAAAAACGCCTTGAGGGAGAGCGCATTTCTATATTACAACTACAAAAAAATTTAAACGCAGATAGCCCATTACAAGATGGCGAACAATTCACCCTACCAGCCCCATGGAAGAATAAAGCGTGGCCACAAGCTGGAGGCTATCCCAACCACTCTATGCAAAATTTGTTGCTTTCAAAAGAGCCTCTAAAGAAAATATGGTCTGTAAATATCGGCAAGGGAAGCACCGACAAGCTTCCGCTCAATGCTCAACCCGTTGTTGCCAATGATATGATTTTTGCAATGGATTCGAGAAATAATCTATCCGCATTTGACGCCTATACAGGTAAAAAAATATGGTCAATAAGTATAGCAAGCAAAAAAGAAAAAGACCCTGTAATTAGTGGTGGTATTGCTTATGCCCATAAAATGCTTTTTGTAACAAATGGTTACGATGAAGTACTGGCTATCTCACCAGATGATGGCGATATTATATGGCGCAAAACCCTGCCCTCTCC
>JALTAZ010000032.1 GCA_027075555.1 Micavibrio sp. | reverse complement strand
TTTCTTTCACTTGGTCGGGGTCTTTAATGGTGTTTATATCCGCACGAAGGGCAGCAGATCCTTCAAATTCTGTGCAATACCAAGAAAGATGTTTGCGTGCTAAAGGGATTCCTGTGCGGTTTCCATAATATTTAAGCATTGCATTATAATGGCGCAATATTAAATCAAGTTTTTCTTCCATATTAGGTTCTAAGCTGATTTTGCCATCTTTTACATAATCCATAACTTGGCGGATTATCCAAGGTTTACCCCGAGCCCCTCTACCTATCATAACACCATTTGCGCCAGATTGCTTTAATGCGGCAATTGCATCTTGTGGAGTTATAATATCCCCATTAACGATTACAGGAATATCCACCGCTTGTTTAACTGCGTTAACGGCTTTCCAATTGGCACTGCCTTTATATCGTTGATCGCGCGTTCTTCCATGTACCGTAATCATTTTCACGCCAACATCTTGAGCTTTTTTTGCCAGTGAAGGGGCATTCATATTTTGGGCGTTCCAGCCAAGGCGCATTTTCACCGTAACAGGTACATCTACCGCCTTAACAGTTGCCGCCATAATCTTGGTGGCCAGATCTTCATCTTGCATAAGAGCAGAGCCAGCCATTTTTTTAACGACTTTTTTTACAGGGCAGCCAAAATTTATATCTATAATTGCGGCGCCGCGCTCTACATTAATTTGTGCAGCATCAGCCATTATTTCAGGATCACAGCCAGCAATTTGCACCGCCATTGGGAATTCTTCGGTATAATTTTCATTCATTTTTAAAGATTGGCTTGTTTTTTTGATTATCTCACGGCTTGCAATCATCTCAGAAAACACTAGACCCGCGCCATAAGATTTTACTAGGCGGCGAAAGGGAAGATCAGTAATTCCTGACATTGGTGCAAGAAATACAGGATCATCTATTTTAATATTTCCAATATAAAAAGCCATAATAAAACCGTTAAATTTTAATAGCGCCTATATCAATCGGGGCTACTGCTCCTTTAATAGCGCGAGTAACAGCTTTAATTTCTTCAGGCGTATATAGGTCATAAAATTTCTGATTTTTGCGACCAATACCGTGTTCTGCGCTAAAGCTTCCGCCATAATTATTTACGACTATATCCGTAACTAATGAGCGCAACTCACTTTCATATTCTTTTTTCTTAGTTTTTCGTGAGTTCTTTTTTAACACGAGATTAAAATGCACCGCTCCATCGCCAATATGACCAAAGTCGCAAATGGTAAGTTCAGGATATTCATTGGCAAGCATTTCTTCCATAAAGGAAATAAAGCGCATGACATCGCCTCGTTTAAAAGAAATGTCAAAGGCAAAAAGTCGATTTCCTGATTTTTGTACCCCTTCGGATAGGGCGTGGCGCAAAGCCCAAAGTTTTTCAGGTGCGCCAACAAGGGCATTATCAAGCGGGGTGCGACTATCCTTCCAAACCTCTTCCAATATTAACTTTAGCTCATCATCAAGGCTTTGCTGTCCTTCGCGCTTTTCCCAATCGTAAGTAATTTCAATCAATATCGCGTAATTGGGTATTTCATCAGTGCCAAAAGGATTGGTTAAAGAAGGAGAGTGTTTAAGAGCAGCCCTTATGGCATTACCTGACATTCCCTCAAAGGCACTAAGGCTTTGCCCGCATTTTTGTTCAAGACTTATTAGTAATTCATTCATGTCATTTTTATCACGAGGGATTAAAAGGGCGGTTGCTATTTGTTTTGGTAGTTGAGCTAGCAATAAGCTAGCTTCTGTAATTACTCCAAATATTCCACCTGTTCCGATAAATAGCTGCTTAATATCCAGTCCCGTATTATTTTTATGTAAAGGGATCATGGCGTCAATAATGCTTCCGTGCTTATTGGCAAGAACAACCTTTATACCAAGAAGATGCTCTCTTACTCCACGATATTTCATATAACGTGCACCACCAGTATTTGTTGCAATCATTCCACCAATGCATGGGTCGGCGCTTATATCTATTGGAAAAAATAACCCGTATTTTTCTAAGGTATTATTAAGGGCAGATACGCGCGTGCCTGCTTGCACACATACAGATCTATTTGCGGGATCTATGTCTTTTACCTCATTCATACGATCAAGGCTTAATATTGCTTGAGTACCACTGTCATCAGGGATAGATCCTTCCACCAAACCTGTGTTACCAGATTGAGGGATTAGATGGATTTTACGCCTAGCGCAATATGAGATTATTCTTGAAACATCTTTTGTTGATGTGGGGCGAAGAACTGCCGCGCATTTTCCTGTATTTCCGCGCCAACCTTGAGCGTAAGGCGCGCACTGCCTTTCATTGGTGATAATGCCTTTATCACCTAACCATTCACGCAATATATTTATATCATGTGTATTCATGTCGATATAATAGGCATCTAAAAAGAAAAAAGCCATAAAATATCAACAGATTAGTGTTTAACTTGTACATTAGTATTCTAATATATTAGTATTATTTACATTACCCTCTATAATGAAGTAACACTTTATGATAGTATCTCTTTGCCGTGTGTGATGGAAGAGATGGCAACTTAAGTTAAAACAGCTATAAGGGGTAACTCCTTTTTAGCTGTTTTGTTTTTTCTTTGAAGAAAACCATCTATTTTTAATGTAGCAGCTTACCTATCTAACTTACTTACCTAAAAGCAAACAAAAGGAAATAAAAGGAAAATTGATAAGTTCTGTTTTTGCGTAAAAGACTCTTTTGGCATATTGTATTTGGTATATTGTGTATGTATTTGCATTTATAAGGTTTTGCAAAGATGTTTCATTGGAAGAAAAAAAGTCTTAATCATGAGGATCGTCCCAAGGGGGTAGAGCCATATATGATATTGCTGCATTACACAGGTATGCATAGCATGGCAGAGGCAAAAGAGCGCTTATCAGATCCTGAAAGTAAGGTTAGCGCGCATTATCTGATTGATGTGAATGGCGCTGTATTTGATCTTGTGCCAGAAGATAAACGCGCATGGCATGCTGGTGTTTCATATTGGGCAGGTGAGAGTGATATAAATTCGGTTTCTATAGGAATTGAGATTGTTAATAAAGGACATGAATTTGGTTATAAGCCTTTTCCCCTATCGCAGATGAAGGCTGTATTAAGGTTATGTCGCGAGATTAAGGGTCGTAATAATATTACTCATGTATTAGGGCATAGCGATGTTGCGCCAGAGCGCAAGCAAGATCCAGGTGAATTATTTGATTGGCAATGGTTATCAGAGCATGGAATAGGACTATGGCCTGACCCTACAGATGAGGAAATAGCTAAGGCTAAGGACTTGGTGCGTAAAGATTTTGAGGTTAGAAAGCTATTTGATGCCTATGGTTATAATAAGGCTGCGGCTTATATTGATGTTGTAACGGCCTTTCACCGTCACTATTTACCACAAACATTTCTATCAGAAACTCAAGGAGTTGTGCATATGGAAACGGTGGCTTGTCTATTATCGCTGATACGTCAGCAAAAAATTATTATGGGATAATAAATTATGAAATATATAATTTTCATTGCTTTGCTGTTGCTTAACTTTAATACATCTAATGTTTATGCGGATGCGGATAATACAGAAATTGTATCAGGTTATTATGATATGTCACTTGTCATTGCATATAACAAAAAAAGTAGAAAAATTTCAGGATATTATGAGGATTTCAGTGGTTGGGATAATAGCACAAACAGACCAAGATTTGAATGTAGCTTTTATCTTGAAGGGATTTATGAAGGAAGTGATTTAATAAAAATTCGTAGCTGGTATCCTCAAGAAGATTTAAATGATGAAGATATAATTTCGGGTGTATTAAAATTATCAGATCAAAAAGATAAGTTATATATTAAGCTTGATGGAGAGCATGGGGCTTGCTCAAATGTACAAAATTTTACAGATGGGTTTGTTGGATTTGAGTTAGAAGGTCATGGTAGAGACTGGAAAGATATAAGATTTGTCAAATCAGAAAAAACTTATTTTTACAGCAAACCATCTAAGCAATATAAGGCGGATTCATATGTTATAAGAAATGATGTTCTTAAAGTTATAAAGCGCAAATATGATTGGTCATATATAGAATATATGAATAAATATTCTGGAAGGATATATAGGGCTTGGGTTAAAAATGATGATTTATATGATTTTGAGTAATATTTTATTACCTTAGTTAGATTGCTTTAGGTTGAATTTTTATATTTTAATCTGTATCAATTAAAATGTCGAAGAAATTGGATGACCGCTGCTTGGTTTTTACTAAGGAGAGGAAAGTCTGGGCTTCACAGAAAAACGACGCCAGATAACGTCTGGGCAGGGCTTTTATGGCTCTGACGGCTAGTGCTGAAGAAAAGTAAACTACCTCTTTATCTTTGGATAGAGCGGAAAAGGTGAGAAGGTGCGGTAAGAGCGCACCGCGCGCTCGGCAACGGGTGTGGCATGGTAAACCCCGTCGGAAGCAAGACCAAATAGGAACTGTAAGCTGCTTTGTAAAGTGGCAGATGTTTTTCTGCATCACAGTTCGGGTAGGTCGCATGAGATATTTGGCAACAAATATCCTAGATGAATGGTCATCATTTATTTTTGGTTGAGCCAAGAATAATTACAGAACCCAGCTTATAGATTTCTTCGACATTTTTAATTTTAATTCTAAACTCTGATATTGCCTATGTGCAAAACCATAGGGTTTATTGTCAGTGCATAAAAAATGTACTTTTATACATTATTTATTGTTATGTAAAAGGTTAGCTG
>JALTAZ010000031.1 GCA_027075555.1 Micavibrio sp. | reverse complement strand
TCGTCAGGGCATAAAGATAAAGAAGATGTTGGCGTTGAATCTGCTACGGTTGAAACTTTATATGAGCGTGCAAGTAAGGCCATGGACGAAGGTCGTTATGCTGAGGCTACTAAATATTATGAAGAGGTAGAGCGTCAGCACCCATATTCTAAATGGTCAGCTAGAGCACAGCTTATGGCGGCTTATGCTTCATATCTTGATCAGCGTTATGATGAGGCGGTAGCTGCGCTTGATCGCTATATACAACTTCACCCTGGCGCACAAGATATTGATTATGCATATTATTTGAAGGCTATGTCTTTTTATGAGCAAATATCTGATGTCAGACGTGATCAGGAAATGACTCTTCAGGCGATAAAGGCTCTAAATACCTTAATTCGGCGTTTCCCAAATAGTGAATATTCCCGCGATGCATCGCTAAAACGTGATTTAACGTTAGATCACTTGGCTGGTAAAGAGATGGAGATTGGGCGCTATTACTTGAATCGTGGATATACCAACGCTGCAATCAATCGTTTTCGCACTGTTGTTGCAAATTTCCAAACTACTAGCCATGTTGCAGAGGCCTTGCATCGCCTTGTTGAGGCATACATGACTTTGGGGCTAAAGCAAGAAGCATATAAGGTTGCCGCTGTGCTTGGGCATAACTATCCGGGTAGTAAATGGTATGAACGCTCATATAAATTACTTGATGATAAGCAACGTCAAAAAATGATTGATGAGCGTGGTTTGGTAGAGCGTACTTTGGATTCGCTGTTAAAACCTGATTAAGTAAAAATATTTGCTATGGAGTAACTTGTTATCATGCTGATGGAATTGAACATTGATAATGTTATTCTAATTGATCGGCTTAATATTGTTTTTAATCGAGGGCTTTGTGTTTTAACTGGTGAAACGGGTGCGGGTAAGTCTGTATTATTAGACTCACTTGGTCTTGCTCTTGGGGTTCGCGCCGAAAGTGGTTTGGTGCGACAAGGGGCAGATAGCGCGAGGGTAAGCGCGACTTTTCAAATATCTAAAAATCATGAGGCATTAGATATTTTAGGCAACGCAGCAATTACCATTGATGATGATTTATTGATTTTGCGCCGTGTAGTTTATAAATCAGGTAAAAGCAGAGCTTTTATAAATGACCAGCCTGTAAGCATTGGTTTACTTAAACAAGTTGGTGATACCTTAGTAGAAATTCATGGGCAGTTCGAAACTCAGGGGCTATTAAATCCATCAACTCACTGCGCAATGCTTGATACTTACGCAGGGATAGAGCTTGGGGAATTGTCAAAGACTTGGGATAAGTGGAAAAGATTAGAGTTAAAGTTTGAGGAGCTATGTAAATTATCTGCTCGTGCGCGTGATGAAGAAGAATATCTTAAATTATCGCTTGAGGATTTAATAACTCTTGATCCTAAGGAAGGAGAGGAGGAAATTCTTTCTAATTTGAAAGAGCAAATCAAAAACCATGACAAAATAATTGAGGGGTTAAATAATGCCCATAGTTTTTTGAATGCTGATCATGATCCAGTACAAAGGTCATGGGCAGAGCTTGATAATATAGCGCAAAAATCAGGGAATGATATTATTATTAGTGCCTTAGACGCCCTTACGCGCGCATCTTCAGAAATTGAGGAGGCAAATTCCCTTATTCAAAATGCTTTAGATAGTATAAATGAGGTTGAATATAGGTTAGATGAAGTTGATGATAGGTTATATGCTTTGCGTATGCAGGCGCGTAAACATAAATGCAGCTCAGATGATCTGATAGAGGTAAAAAATAAACTGCAAACGCAACTAGATTTGATTGATAATGCAGATAGCAAACTTAATCAGTGTAAAAGTGACTGTGATAAGGCACGAAGTGAATATATTAAGCTAGCTCAGGAAATAAGTAAAAGCCGCAAGGAAAGCGCATTAAGGCTCAATAAATTAGTGCAAGCAGAGCTAGCACCTTTAAAACTTGATAAGGCGCGCTTTGTCACAGATATATCGCCACTAGATGAAATAGACTGGAGTTCAAAGGGAATAGATAGGGTACGGTTTTTGGTTTCTACTAATCCTGGTTGTAAAGCAGGCGATATTGGCAAAATTGCCTCTGGTGGAGAGATGTCACGTTTTATGCTAGCTATTAAAGTGATAATAGCGCAATCTGGTACAACGCAAAGCTTTATTTTTGATGAGGTGGATACAGGAATTGGCGGAGCAACGGCCGATGCGGTGGGCGAGCGCCTATCAAGGCTTGCTGGCTCAAAGCAGGTTCTTGTTGTAACACACGTGCCACAAGTTGCTGCAAGAGCCGATCATCATTGGGTAGTTAGTAAAATTGGTGATAAAGATGTTAAAACCAATATATCTTTATTAAAATCAAGGGAACAGCGGTGCGAGGAAATAGCTCGCATGCTTGCAGGGGCAGACATAACAGATGAGGCAAGAGCAGCCGCAGACAGGCTAATCGCTTAAGCTTTTAACCATAAAATATATACGTTTCATAATTGTTTCTCTTAGCTTATAAAAACCGCGAAATATCGGGTATGTGTGCTTATCAATTCCGCTTAATATTATTGTTTTGTTAAATCGCTCATCTCCTATATTGCTATCTTCTATTTTTGCATGGGTAACAGGGCTTGGTATGGTAATTAAATTATCAATGCTAGTCTCCCATGAATGTCCCATAATAGTATCAACTGGTATATAGATTTTTTGTAAATGTTTAAGAAGTTTTATTGCTCCTTTTTTGGATATGAAATAGGCATAAGCTCCGCCTGGAACGCCTCTAGTTCTAGCAAGATTTATATTATCACTTAAATTTTTTATAATTTTATATCTGGTTTTATAAACTTTATCTTTGCCTATAAAACGCACTAAATCAGGCACAGGATCAAGTGCGATTATTGACGATATGCAAGGTGCAAAATATTCATCAATAACCGCATCATCTTCAAATATTATGGCATAAGGATGGGGGCTGTTAACCAGTGTTTCCAAGGCTTTTTTATGAGATAGCAAGCAGCCAAGCTCACCGCCAAGTAAATCCCTCCCGAAATAGCGGTGGCGTTTTTTGACATCGTAAGATGGATGATTTTGTACATCAAAGCTGCGCCCATCTATCCCTTCTATAATGCTGTAACTCATATCAATTTTATCAAGGCTTTGTGATAGGCGCTCACGGCGAAGTTTATCTTCTGGTAAACTGATAATATAGGCGTAAGGTAAGGGGCAGAGCATATTTATCCTTTCTTATTTGTCTTTCATAACATATAAAAAATGAGGTTTCTATCGTAGTATTTGGTAATAACAAAGGGGGTATATTTTGACATCTTTATTTGATCTTGATTTTGAAGATGCAAAAGCTCATCATAAAAAACTGGCAGAGCAAATACGCCATGCAGATAAATCTTATTATATTGAAGATGCTCCTCATATTAGTGATGCAGATTATGACGCATTAAGACGTGAGTTAGAAAGTCTGGAATCTAAGTATCCTGATCTCATAACCAAAGATAGCCCAACGCAAAAAATTGGGGTAACACCGCCCGATAAAGGGTTTAAAAAGGTAACGCACGCGTTTCCTATGTTATCGCTATCAAATGTGTTTAGAAAAGAAGATGTTATTGCCTTTATTGATAAAATTCGCAGATTTTTAGATTTGGCAGATGATGAGGTAATAGAGATCATAGCTGAGCCAAAAATTGATGGTTTATCTTGTTCATTGCGCTATGAAAATCGTAAATTGGTGCAAGCGGCAACTAGAGGAGATGGCTCACAAGGTGAGGATATTACCGAAAATGTAAAGACAATTACTTCTATTCCTCAAACCCTGATTGATAGTGCGCCCAATATATTAGAGGTGCGCGGAGAAATTTATATGGCAAGAGCAGCTTTTGAAAAACTTAATGAGGCACAAAAACAATTAGGTAAAGAAGGTTTTGCAAACCCTCGTAATGCGGCAGCGGGTAGTGTAAGACAACTAGATTACAGCATAACAGCAAGCCGTGATCTTGGTTTTTTCGGTTATGCCTTAGGTGAGGTATCAGAAAAAATTGCAGATACCCAACAAGGCATAAGGGATAAGCTGGCAAGTTGGAATATTCCTGAAACATCTTATAAATTATGCTATAGCATTTCTGATATAATGGATAATTATAATGAGTTATTAGAGCAGCGCTCTGAACTTGATTATGAGATTGACGGTATAGTTTACAAGGTAAATCGCCTTGACTGGCAAAAGCGTCTTGGCTTTGTTTCACGTTCTCCGCGCTGGGCTACGGCGCATAAATTCCCAGCAGAGCAGGTAATAACGCGCATTAACAATATCGATATTCAAGTAGGGCGCACGGGCGCGCTTACCCCTGTTGCGCGCTTAGAGCCAATTACGGTTGGTGGGGTTGTTGTTTCTAATGCTACGCTTCATAATGAAGATGAAATCAAGCGCAAAGATATACGTATCGGCGATATGGTGGTGGTGCAACGCGCGGGTGATGTCATTCCGCAAGTAGTTAAAGTGCTTAGCGATAAGCGAAGTGGCACAGAAAAGGTTTTTATATTTCCTGATAAATGCCCAGAATGTGGAGCGCACGCCACGCGTGAAGGGGCAGAAGCCGTACGTAGATGTACTGGCGGTCTTACTTGCCCTAAACAGGTAGTAGAGCGATTAAAGCATTTTGTATCGCGCCTTGCATTTGATATTGATGGGCTTGGCGATAAGATAATTCAGCAATTCTATGATGAGGGTTTAATAAAAAATCCTGTAGATATATTTACCCTTGAAAATCGTAATAAGAATTTTTCTACCCCTATTAGAGAAAAATCTGGCTGGGGTAAGATATCAGAGAAAAATTTATTTGATTCTATAAATAAACGTAAAAATATTCCTTTAAATCGTTTTATTTATGCGCTAGGGATTAGGAAAATTGGTGAGGCAACGGCCAAGAGACTAGCATCTAGCTATATAACTATTGAAAGCTTTAAATCAGCAATGATTGCGGCGCAGGATAAGCAAAGCGATGAATATGATGATTTAATTGCCATTGATGATATTGGTCCAATAGTATCAAGTGATTTGATTGATTTTTTTGCAGAAGATCATAATTTAGATATTATTGAAAAACTTCAAAATCTTATAAATATTATTCCCTATGAATTGCCTGATACGCTTAGTAGTTCTGTTGCAGGGAAGATAATTGTATTTACAGGGGGCTTAACGCGCATGACAAGAGCCGAAGCAAAAGCAAAGGCAGAAAGCCTTGGTGCAAAGGTTTCTGGATCTGTTTCTAAAAAAACTGACTATGTTGTAGCAGGGGAAGATGCAGGCTCTAAACTTAATAAAGCCAAAGAGCTAGGAGTTAGTATCTTAAGTGAAGATGATTGGTTATCTATTATTTCATAATTCTTATTTAATTAATAATAAGTAATAAGCCACAAGCAAAAAAGGTTAAAAAACCTCACAAAACGTTATTTTCATAATGATATGCCAGACTATCAAAATTAGACAGCGTCTTGCTTATCGCGAAGCTCGTATAGTTTGCTCATGGCGGCTTCTATTTCTGGTGGATAGTCGCGACGCTCTACAAACTCACCACCACCAGTGTTGCGGGTCATAGACTGCTCTAAAGCACGGGTAAGTAACTCTGATATTTTTATATCATTTTGTTCCAATGATAATTCAAGCGCGGATAAAATTCGATCACTTAATCTGATTTGTTCTCTGCTCATATCGCCCATAATAATTTTCTCCTTTTATTAACGGGTTGTATCTTGCACTGTAATTAGAAAGGTTTCAAGGTTTCTGGTCTATCAATAATTCTTTCTTTAACAAGATTGTAGAAATGTCCTAGAAAATTATCCCTTATTTCATCTTTTTCCATGAGTATCTCATGAAAAGAGTTGGGGTATTCAATAATTTTGGCATTTGGTAAATAACCTATAACTTTATTAGCCAGCTTATTATCAACTAGATCTTCTACGCCTGCTAGGGCGAATAAACAATGCGTTTGAATATCGTTATTTAATATTTCTTTTTTAAGGTTAATACAAGATAGTTGCGCTTCATGAACCCATTTGTATGTAACATTACCGCACCTTAAGTTCGAATCATATTCAAACCATGTGTCATGTATAGTCGCACGCACGGGGTCTGAGGTAAGGCGAGTTTTGCTAGCCCCCTTTTCCCAATCTCCACCACCTGATGATACGTAAGTTTCCCCCATTATAACGGATAATATTTTTGTTACTATCAGTATTGGTAATTGTGGGAACTTTCTAAATACTTTCATACCAATCATTGGCGCAACAAATCCAGCACATTCAAATATATCAGGGTATTTAGCAATATATCTAAGCCCAATATTAGAGCCCATAGAATGAGCTAACATTGCCATAGGAATTCGCCCTTTATCGGGATGAACGCTGGAATGTTTTATATATTCCATAATAAAATAATGTAAATCGTCAATATCCGCGTCAAAACCTTGGCTATGGCGTTTTTGCGGGTTTGCAAGAAAACGAACAGATCTTCCTTGTCCTGCCCAGTCACACATCCAAAATGCCATATTATTATCTAGACACCAACGCGCCATTTCATAATATTTTTCACTAAACTCACATACTCCCTGAAGGCAGATTACAACTGCATCAGGGATAGAGTCTTTAGGAAACACCGATCCAAAACGAATTTTACGCCCCTTAATACGTTCGAAATTATGCCAACGCCAACCTTCAATAGGTTGAAAGCGTGGATCAAGGTCTGGTGGTGAGTTTGTATGGCTCATATTGCTTTCATCAACGATCTACTATCAGTATATTACATTACATACATATATATTATAATTATATGTGATTTATGAACTATAAATGAAAATACTTAAATATATTATAAATTTCTTTTATAAAGCTATTCCATGGCTTTGATGATGTCCTCTGTCATCTTTTTTGCATCATCAAGCAGCATCATAGTATTTTCACTATAAAATAGTGGATTATCAATGCCAGCATAACCAGAACCAAGAGAGCGTTTGACGAATAATACAGTTTTGGCTTTTTCAACATCTAAAACAGGCATGCCATATATAGGGGAATTAGGATCATTCTTAGCCGCAGGGTTGGTAATGTCGTTTGCGCCAATAACATAGGCAACATCAGATTGTGCAAAATCGCGATTTATATCCTCCATTTCAAATACTTCATCATAAGGAACATTGGCCTCTGCTAGTAATACATTCATATGACCAGGCATACGCCCCGCAACAGGGTGAATCGCATATCTAACTTCTACGCCTTTTTCTTTTAAAATATCAACCATTTCACGAAGAGCATGTTGCGCTTGAGCCACTGCCATTCCATAACCAGGGACAATAATAACTTTAGAGGCATTTTTCATTATATAGGCGGCGTCTTCTGCCGCGCCGATTTTGGCATTTCGACTGGCTAAATCTTCGTTTGCTCCAGATGCTTCTTCACCGCCAAAACCGCCAAGGATAACGCTAAGGAACGAGCGATTCATGCCTTTGCACATAATATATGAAAGTATAGCTCCCGATGAACCAACAAGGGCGCCTGTTATAATCAGTAAATTATTATGAAGTGTGAAGCCAATACCCGCCGCAGCCCAACCAGAATAAGAGTTAAGCATTGAAACAATTACGGGCATGTCTGCCCCGCCAATGGGAATAATCATCAATACACCAAGGGCAAGGGCGATGATTGCTATTGTCCAAAACCAAAACCCGCTTCCAGTAGCGCAAAGCAAGATAATCATAAATAATAACGCGCCGCCAAGAACAGCGTTAAGTTTATGCTGAGCCGTAAAGGTAATAGGTTTACTTGGAATTTTACCGCATAATTTACCCCAAGCAACAATAGAGCCTGTGAAAGTAATTCCCCCGATAGCCATACCCAGAGCCATTTCTATTAAGCTTGCGGTTTTGATATTACCAGATATGCCAATGCCAAATGCTTCGGGGTTGTAAAACGCGGCTCCTGCTACGCAAACCGCTGCCAATCCGACAAGAGAGTGAAAGCCAGCCATAAGCTCTGGCAAAGATGTCATTTCAATATTTTTTGCTATATATGTTCCGATGCCACCACCAAGAGCAATACCGATAATAATCCACGACCAGCCGGCTATTTGCGGGGCAAGTAGAGCAGTTACAATTGCCAAAGCCATACCAACCATACCATAAGTTAGACCACGCCTAGCAGTTTCGGGGTGTGATAAACCGCGCAGTGCAAGTATAAATAATACGGAAGCTGTTAAATATGCCAAAGATGAAATTATTGTCATGGATTATCCTGTTTTTGCTTCTTAATGTCTTTTATGTTTTAATGTTCATCAGTTTCTTTATGAGGAGCATAAATACACTCAATCCCCATTTCTTGATATTTCGGGTCACTGTATTTTTCTGCAAAAGTTTTGTAATGCTCTGGTAGATATTTCTTAGCTTTATCTAGGCAATAGATATTTATAAGTTCTTTGTTATCTACTTGATATGCTCGCACTTCTCCATTTTCAAGTTTTGCCATAAGTAGACCTATTGGGTTTTCATCTGGATTATTTGTAAATGGTACAATTATTTCATCAAGAACAACGGCATCGTCGTATAATTCTTCGGGCGGATTAAGTTTAGCTGAAAAATAGCTACCATCTTTTATATGATCCCATTTTTCTTCTAGTGAATTTACATCTCTGATAACTTTTTGTAAAAATACAGAAGATGTAGTGGTATTTTCGATATTGCTATTAAAGGCGTTTATTATGCGCTCTAATATTATTGGCGTATCGTCTTCATATACAAATAGTGGCTGCCCATTTTTATAAACAACAACTTTTCCTGTTTCCTGATCTGTATAATCCTCTGCTATAGCAGGGGTTATAAGTATCATATTTAATAGTAGGGCCAGTGATAATATTACTCTGAGCATAGTATTTATCCTTTTTTCTGAAACATGTGTAGCATGCGTTTTGTTATAATAAATCCACCAAAAATATTAATTGAAGCAAGTACCACGGCCATAAACCCTAAAAAACTTGAAAATCCCGAGGTTGAGACCGTACCCGTGGCAAGAACTGCGCCGACAATTATTACTGATGATATGGCATTTGTAATTGCCATAAGTGGAGAATGCAAAGCAGGGGTAACGCGCCAAACTACGTGATAGCCAACAAAGCATGCCAGAACAAATACGGTTAATCCTGTGATTATAAATGGCTCTGCATGGGTGGTGCTTTCAGATACAGCAGATCCAGCTTCGGCGGCAAGTTTGGTTGCTTCTTGCGCTAATTCTTGAAAATTTTTGGCAAGTTCAGAAAAGCTTTCTTGCATGGTTTTTACATTCTCAGACATGGCTTATTTCCTTATTTTTTATCAGAGCTTTTTCGGCTATTTGACTTTTTAGGTTCATCTTTGGCTTTCTTATTGGTTGTGGCGCTAGAGGAGTTTTTTTTATCAGGCATCTTTTTACCAGCGGATTTCTTATCCACAAAATTAGGGTGAATAATTTCACCTGCGCGGGTCATGCAAATTCCTTTTATAATTTCATCGTCCCAATCAATATTGATTTTCTTACTATCAGTGTCATTTATAAGATTGATAAGACTTAAAATATTTCTGGAATAAAGCGCAGAAGCATCGGCGGCTAGTCGGCTTGGCATGTTAATATGACCAATTATGTTAACGCCGTATTTATTTACAACTTCACCAGCTTTTGAACCTTGACAATTGCCTCCGCTTTCAACGGCAAGATCAACAATAACTGAACCTGTTTTCATGGATTTTATCATATCTGTATCTACTAGTTCAGGGGCTTTTCTACCTGGAATTAATGCGGTTGTTATCACTATATCTTGTTTTGATATATGGCTTGCTATTAGCTCAGCTTGTTTTTTCTTATAGCTTGCGGACATTTCCTTAGCATAGCCATCGGCGCTTTCTGCTTGTTTAAATTCTTCATCTTCTACGGCTATAAAATTTGCGCCAAGGGATTCTACCTGCTCTTTTGCTGCGGGGCGTACATCGGTGGCACTTACAATCGCGCCTAGTCGCCTAGCCGTGGCAATAGCCTGAAGTCCAGCAACGCCCGCGCCCATAACAAATATTTTTGCAGGGGGAATAGTGCCTGCTGCGGTCATCATCATGGGTATTGCGTGGGGGTAATACTCTGCGGCATCAAGAACTGCCTTATATCCAGTTAGGTTAGATTGTGATGAGAGCACGTCCATACTTTGCGCGCGGCTAATACGTGGGACAAACTCCATTGAAAAAGCGTCAATTTTACCCTTGGCACAATCGCTTAATATAGTTTTATTAGAAAAAGGCGCGAGCATAGCAATAAGCAGTGCGCCTTTGCGAATATCTTTAATCTCATCTTTATTAGGTGCTTGAACCTTTAGTACAATATCTGCCATTTTTACGGTATCACTGTAGGTTTTTGCGATTTTTGCTCCTGCATCTTTATATGCCTTATCGCTATACGCTGATAGCTCCCCAGCTTTGGTTTGCACAGTAACATTAACACCTGTAGAAACTAGTTTTTTAACCGTTTCTGGCGAAGCGGCAACCCGCTTTTCATGTATGTATGTTTCTTTTGGGATAGCAATGTTAATGCCCACGATATTTGATCCCTCACTTATAATAAAATAACCTCTAGGTAAGATGCACGATTTTAATCTAATTGTGAAGGGGGGTGTTTGCCATTTACTATCATTACAATGAAAATCAATTATGAAGATTGTAGTAATTGGCTTTAATAACACTTGACAAACATTGTAAAGCATCGCTATGTTCCCCCTTCATTAGAGGATTTTTGCAGGATTTGAAGAGATGAAAGTTGTAAATTCATTAAAAACATTGAAAAACCGTGATCGTAATTGCCGCGTTATCCGCCGTAAGGGGCGTGTTTATGTTATAAATAAGAAAAACCCACGATTTAAGGCTCGTCAGGGCTAGATTGGATATTTACAGGCTTTGCTTGTTGTATTTTGCTTATTGTATATTGTTATATTAGGATCTTGTTTAAACATATTTTTAAGAGTTTTTCTGTAATGTAAAGGCCGTGGATATATTTTCTGCGGTTTTGTTTTTGTTGAAAAACCATTTTCTATGCAAGACTAATGGTGCATTATTAGCATTAGTCTGATATATCGTAGTAACTGCTCAATTTTCATAGTAATTATAGACGGGACGATTCATGTTCTCCAAGATTTTTGGTTTTATGTCGGCCGATATGGCCATTGATTTAGGTACGGCTAATACGCTTGTATATGTTAAGGATCAAGGCATTGTCCTTAATGAGCCTTCGGTAGTTGCCATTTCGGTTATGGGTGGAAAGAAGCAAACTTTGGCTGTTGGTGATGAGGCAAAGCAGATGCTTGGCCGTACACCAGGAAGCATAATTGCAACACGCCCATTGCGTGATGGTGTTATTGCTGATTTTGAAGTAACAGAGGCAATGATAAAGCATTTTATTCGCAAAGTTCACAATCGTAGAACTTTTGTTTCGCCTAAAATGATTATATGTGTGCCTTCTGGTTCTACGGCTGTGGAAAGAAGAGCCATTCAAGAATCAGCTGAAAGTGCGGGTGCTAGCGAAGTTGGATTAATAGAAGAGCCTATGGCCGCGGCCATAGGGGCAGGCCTTCCTGTAACTGAGGCTACTGGTTCTATGGTTGTTGATATTGGCGGGGGAACAACGGAAGTTGCAGTTATTTCACTAGGAGGCATTGTATATGCTCGCTCTGTTCGTATTGGTGGAGATAAGATGGACGAGGCAATTATCGCCTATATTCGTCGTGTGCATAACCTATTGATTGGTGAAGCCACTGCCGAGCGCATAAAAAAGGAAATTGGCTCTGCTTGTATCCCTGGTGATGGGGAAGGGCGTACAATGGAGATTCGCGGGCGCGACCTTATGAATGGAGTTCCTAAAGAAATTATCGTTACAGAGCGTCAAGTTGCAGAAGCCTTAGCCGAACCAGTAGGCCAGATTGTTGAAGGAGTTAAGGTGGCGTTAGAGCATACTGCACCAGAACTTGCCGCAGATATTGTTGATAAGGGTATTGTTCTTACCGGTGGCGGGGCATTACTTACAAATCTTGATTTTGTTTTACGACATGCCACGGGGCTTGCTGTTACTTTGGCAGATGATCCCTTGTCTTGTGTGGTGCTTGGTACTGGTCATGCCTTAGAGGCAGGTAAGTCATTGCGCCATATTTTGATTGGTACCTATTAGTTTGATAATTAATAGTTTATTAACTTGGTAAAGTTATTAAAGCTAATAAATTTAATAAATTTAATAAAGCGCCCCTTGCTAATGTAATGATTGCACATTGATTAAGATAGCATGTGCGTATATTCTTGCGTAGCTTATATAACAATTTTATAAGAATTTAAAAAGCTTTGAACCAATATACAAAATTCAATAGAGCTGTGCATAGACTTCCCCTGCCTTGGGAAGGTTCATCTTTTTTATCACTTATTTTAATAGTCGTTTCCATTGTACTTATGGGAATATCTGCTTTTCGTCCTCAATTATTTGAAGGGCTAAGAACCAATGTGTCAGATATATTCTCTCCTGTATTATCCGCAGTTAGTATGCCTTTTCAACAGATCAATCTGTTTTTACATGATGTTACAAATCTAGCACAGTTACAGGCCGATAATTTGCGTTTAGAACAGGAAAATACTCGCCTTAGGCAGTGGTATCAAACCGCACTTTTGCTGGATTCAGAAAATAAATCGTTAAGAGAGTTGCTTAATTTAGAAATTGATCAGTCTTATTCTCATATAAGTGGGCGGATTTTATCGGATTCTGGCAACACTTATGTAAAAAGTGTGCTGGTATCTATTGGTAAGGTTAATGGGGTTGTAAAGGGAGCGGCTGTAGTTGCTGGAGAGGGGCTTATTGGCAGGATCGTTGAGGTAGGAGAGAATAGCTCTCGAATTCTTCTTATAAATGATGTTAATTCCCGCGTTCCTGTGGTTGTTGAAGATACGGGTCAGCACGCAATAATGGCAGGGTATAATGAACGTAACCCACGGCTTATACATTTACCAGATGGAAGTGAGATAAGCGAAGGCGCGCGCATTATAACTTCTGGTTATGGCGGGGTATATCCTCATGGAATTCCGGTCGGTCGTGTAATTATCGGCAGTAATGGTGATATAAGGGTAGTTTTGTTTGCTGATTTTAACAGGCTTCAAATTGTAAGAATATTAAAGAAAGAAAAAAATGATATAGGTGCAGGGGGTGGTAATCATGCAATTATTCCATGAATATATTGATGTTTTGTTACGTCTATGCGTTGTTTACTTATCTTTATTTTTATTTTTTTTATTGGATATTATATCAGTTTCTATGCCATTATCTATTAACATAGATGTACCCATTATTTTAATGATGGTATATTACTGGTCTATATATAGACCAACTTTAATTCCTCCGCTTTTGGTATTTGGCATAGGTATATGTCTTGATTTATTAAGTGGCTGGCCTTTAGGAATAAATGCCTTTATATTTTTGGTTTTACAAAGATCAGTAATATCTCAACGTGTTTTTCTAATGGGGCAACCCTTTGTTGTTGTATGGCTTGGTTTTATGTTAGCTGCTCCATTGTCACTATTCTTACAATGGGCTTTATTTGGACTCATTAGGTTGCAATGGGTGAGTTTTGATCCCGTGATTATATCTATATTTATTGGTATTGTTCTATTTCCGGCAATGGCTTTACTTTTGCATGTTTTGCATAAAATACTACCTGAAATTCAGGGCCAATATAGCGCGGTCACGTAAAAGGATATATCCATATGCATCATGATGAATATAGCGAAAAAATATTTACCCGCCGTGCTTTTTTTATTGGTAGTTTGCAGGTTATAGGGCTTGGTATATTAGGGTCACGACTTGCATGGCTTCAAATAGCACAAGGTAAGCGTTACAAAACCTTATCTGATAAAAACCGAATAAATATAAAGATTTTACCGCCACCAAGAGGGCAGATAGTTGATCGTTTTGGCGTTCCTCTGGCAGTTAACGCCCAAATTTACCGCGTGCTTATAATATCTGAGCAAAGCGATGATATAATGGCATCTTTAAAGGCTTTGCAAAAGATAATTGATATTGATGATAAAGATATAAAGCGTGTAATAAAGCAAGCATCAAAAACGGCAAAATTTATTCCTATTAAAATCAAGGAAGGGCTTTCATGGGGAGAAGTTGCAAAAGTAGAGGTTAATTTACCAGACTTGCCTGGAATATTTATTGATGTTGGGGATATACGTTCCTATCCTTATCGTGATGCAACAGCGCATGTTGTTGGTTATGTTCGCTCTGTTTCTAAAGAAGATCTTGAAAAAGATAATGATCCTGTTTTGAGATTGCCTGGGTTTAGGGTTGGTAAAACCGGAATAGAAAAATTTTATGATAGAGCACTTCGCGGAAGAGCAGGCGCAGCAGAGGTTGAAGTTAATGTTATTGGTCGAGAGGTTAGAGAGCTTAAACGTAAAAATGCGCTGGCAGGTAAGCGAGTGACCCTTACCATAGATGGAGAGCTGCAACGATATGCTATGGAAGTTTTATCTGTTCATAAAAGTGCATCAGCCGTTGTGATGGATGCACATAGTGGCGCAATTTATGCGATGGCATCGTATCCTGCGTTTGATCCCAATATGTTTGTACGTGGGCTTTCAAGTGAAGAATGGAAGGAAGTTACGGATAATCTAGGAAAACCTCAAACTAATAAGGCTGTATCAGGGCAATATCCCCCTGCATCAACCTTTAAAATGATTACGGCTTTGGCGGGGTTAAAGGCAGGTGTTATAGATAAAAACACTTTTGTATTTTGTTCTGAAAAATACGAATTTGGAGGTAAGTCTTTTCATTGCTGGAAGAAATATGGTCATGGAAATGTCAATTTAGTTAAGGCATTAGAACAATCATGTGACATTTATTTTTACAAAATGGCAACTAAGGTTGGAATAGATGCAATTGCGGATATGGCACGCCGTTTTGGACTTGGGCAAAAGCTAGGAATTGAATTATCACAAGAAAGTGCAGGACTTATTCCTGATGTTGCGTGGAAAAAACAAGTTTTAGGGCAAAAATGGTATCAGGGGGATACAATTATATCTAGTATTGGGCAGGGTGATGTTCTTGCAACTCCTTTACAATTAGCGGTAATGACAGCGCGCATGGTTAATGGTGGATTTGCGGTAAAACCCTGGGTTACAGGATATTTAGGGGATAAGTTTTTGGGGCATAAAAAATGGGAATCCTTGGGGATTTCTAAATCTCATTTAAAACTTGTCATGCAGGGTATGGAAGCGGTGGTTAATGGTAAAAATGGAACGGCTAGATCTTCTCGTATAGAACGCAAAGGCTTTGAAATGGCAGGTAAAACAGGGACATCTCAGGTGCAAAGAATTACTATGGAACAAAGGCGTCAAGGAATTAAAAATGAGGATTTACCATGGAAACAAAGACATCATGCATTATTTGTTGGTTACGCACCTATGAAAAATCCGCGCTATATTTGCTCTGTAGTGGTAGAGCATGGCATTGGTGGATCAAGAGCCGCTGCGCCGATAGCTAAATTATTACTAGAGAAATCCCAGATCCGTGATCCTGCAAGAATACAGATGCAGCCTGAAATTGCCGAAAGTGGCACTTCTTTTCCAGTGTTGTGGCCACCTAAAAAACCGATATATGGCGAAAATAATCAAGGGGATTTTTAATAATGTCATATTCAATGTTTATGCAAGATGACATGAGTTTTAGGCAAAAACTGCTTAAACTTAATTGGTGGCTTATTATTCTCATATGCTCGGTTGCAGCAGTTGGGATAGCATCTTTATATTCTGCGGCTGGCGGAGATTTTGATCGCTGGGCTTTACGTCAATTAATGCGTTTTGGCGTGGGTATGGTAGGTCTTGTAGTAATTGCTCTAATTGATATTAAATGGTGGTATCGCCTGACGTGGCCAATTTATTTCATTGGCATGATGATGTTGGTTTTTGTTGAGATAAAAGGACATGTCGGTATGGGTGCGCAGCGCTGGATAAATCTTGGATTTATGCAGCTTCAACCCTCAGAGCTAATGAAAATAGCCGTTATTATGGCCTTGGCTAGGCATTATCACGGCGCAAGTATAGAACAAGCGCGCAGATTATCATTTTTAATAGTTCCTATATTAGTCATTTTTGCACCTGTTGCCTTGGTGCTTATGCAGCCTGATTTGGGAACGGCATTGATGATTATCATGGCGGGGGCGGCTATGGTGTTTATGGCTGGCGCGCCAATATGGCTGTTTATTAGTGCGATTGTCGGCGCGACAGTCAGTGTACCAATAATATGGCAGTTCTTACATGAATATCAGAAAAAGAGGATTAGAACCTTTCTTGATCCTGAGTCTGATCCTTTGGGGGCAGGATATCACATCACGCAGTCTAAAATTGCTATTGGCTCTGGCGGGGTAGAGGGTAAAGGATTTTTGCAAGGTACGCAAAGTCATTTGAATTTCTTACCTGAAAAACAAACAGATTTTATTTTTACCCTTTGGGTAGAAGAATGGGGGTTATTTGGTGGAGTGTTCTTGCTCATGCTGTTTTTATTCATTTTTATTACAGTGCTTAGAACATCTTTGCGCTGTAGGCATAATTTTGGGCGTTATTTAGCACTAGGTGTTGGTGTTAATTTCTCTCTTTACGTATTTATCAATATTGCGATGGTTATGGGTCTTATACCTGTTGTTGGTGCTCCATTGCCATTGGTTTCTTATGGAGGAACATCAATGTTAGCAGCCCTAATTGGTTTTGGATTGATAATGTCATGCGGAATATACCGCCACAGCAAAGTAACGCGCTAGATACTAGATATAATCGTTATGAGCAGGATTACAATTTATACCTAATATTAGATTGATTTAAAATATTGCAAACTTATTAAGATCCTTATACCGCATCAACATTGATGCCTTTATCTTGTAATAACTTTTGAAGTTCACCTTCTTCGTACATTTCGCGCATAATATCACATCCACCTATAAACTCACCTTTGATATATAGCTGAGGGATAGTTGGCCAGTTTGAAAACTTTTTTATAGCTTCGCGAAGCTCATTATCTTCAAGTACGTTTATATCACGAAAAGTAACGCCAAGATAAGATAATATTTGAACAGCCACAGATGAAAAGCCACATTGCGGAGCCTGTGCACTTCCTTTCATAAATAGAACTATATCATTATTAGATATTTCTTCTTGTATTTGTTCAAATAAATTATCATTAACATTATCACTTGTCATTTCTTTAAGTCCTCATCTCATATTTTTTCAATATTTACTTACTTATTTATTTTTATTTTATTTCAGGCACAGAAGTTTGTAATGCTAGGGCGTGCAATTCACCATCCATTTTATCTTTAAGGGCTTCATACACCATTTTGTGCTGTTCTACACGGTTTTTTCCAGCAAAAGATGCAGAACTTACATAAGCGGCGTAATGCTCTCCATCGCCTCTTAAATCTTCAATTTTTACTTTTGCATCAGGAATTTTAGCCAAAATCATTTGCTCTATAGTTGTCGCATCCATAGCCATGTTATTTACCTTCACTAATTTGTTTTTTTGCTTCACAAAGGCATCTTTCTATTTCTACTTCCATCACGTGGTCAGATATTTCTATATTTTTTTCATCAAAATCTTTTCTTACTTTACGTAATATATCATTAAATCCTGGTTCTTCTAAATTTGCAGATACAACATCATTTGCATAAGTTAGAGCATCAGCCCCGCTAAGCCCTAATTTCTCAGCAGCCCATAATCCAAATAATTTGGAAAGACGCGCTTCAACTACAAAATCTAGTTTCTCATCATGGGCAAATTTTTTTTCATAAGCCTGCTCACGATCATCGAATATAGCCATATTTTTATTCTCCTTAAAAACCTGAATTTTAAAAAAATATATAATAAATAACTTCTATCATTTGAATCTGTTTAAATCCATTGTTATATGT
>JALTAZ010000030.1 GCA_027075555.1 Micavibrio sp. | reverse complement strand
AAAAACCTCCCAAGCCTAAAGCAAAGCCTAAGCCCCCTGCGCAATTAAAGCCTGTGCGGGAAAAAATCAAAGAGAACAAAAGAACTGATAGAGATATTACAAGTTTGCTTAAAAGCCTTACTCCTGAGGAGATAATAGATGAGAATAACTCTAAAAACTCTGATTTAGGGAAGGGGAATACAGCCCAAAAAGGTGATATTTCAAAACAAATGACTAGTAACGATTTAGCTGCATTAGTGCGCGGAGTTCAACCATGCTGGAATATAAATGCAGGCGGTCGCAATGCAGAAGATTTAGAAGTTAAATTGCGTGTAACTGTTGGTAGGGATCGTAAAGTTCGTGATGTTAAAATTATTGACAATATGCGCTATTTAACGGACTCACATTTCAAATCTGCGGCTGATGCTGCGCGTTGGGCGTTACTTAACCCTAAATGTTCAACCTTGAATTTACCACCAGAAAAATATGATAGTTGGAAAAGTTTTATTTTTGTATTCGATCCAAGCCAAATGTTATAGACTATTTAACAATGAAATATGATAAGAGAGATTTGATATGAAATATAAGAGCGTTTTTTTATCCCTTTTTATTATATGTTTTTTTACTGCTATGACAGCAGGCGCTCAAGATCTTGAGGTTAGAATTACCCAAGGCACATTCAAACCTCGCCCAATCGCTATTTCAGATTTTCATCCCACAGAAATAAGGCACCGTGACCTTGCACAGGATATACCAGATATTATCCGTAATAACTTGGAAAATTCAGGTTTATTTAGACCGATAAATAAAAATGCCTTTGTACAAACTTCAGGCTCAATATTTAAAGAAGGGGTTAGGTTTCCGGAGTGGCGCACAACTGGCGCAGAAACTATGGTTTCTGGAAATATATTGACCGATGATCAGGGAAATACGCGTGTTGAGTTTCGCCTATGGGATGTGCTTTCAGAAAAACAGCTTATAGGTATGTCATATACAACAACGCCAGAGAACTGGCGTAGAGTTGCTCATATAATATCAGATGAGATATATAAACGTCTTACTGGTGAAGACGGCTATTTTGATACGCGTATTGTTTATATTGCCGAAAGTGGCGCAGCAAATAAGCGCATAAAACGTCTTGCAATTATGGATCAAGATGGTGCAAATCATAAATATCTCACTGATGGTAGTTATCTTGTGCTAACACCGCGTTTTTCGCCAACCACTCAACAAATAACTTATATGTCTTATCAGGGGGGAGTTCCAAGAGTTTATCTTTATAACTTAAATACTGGAGAGCATCACGTTCTAGGAAATTTCAAAGGTATGACGTTTGCTCCGCGATTTTCACCAGATGGTAAGAAAATAGTGTTTAGCATGTCAAGAAATGGTAATACGGATATTTATGTTATGGATATTGTATCTCGCAGAGTTACGCGTATGACTAGCAGTCCTGCAATTGAAACAGCCCCTTCATATTCACCTGATGGACGTCGCATAGTTTTTGAATCTGATCGTAGTGGTTCTCAACAATTATATATTATGAATGTTGATGGCTCTGGCATGAATCGCCTTACCTTTGGAAAGGGGCGATATGGTAATCCTGTGTGGTCGCCGCGTGGTGATTTAATTGCTTTTACACGCATGTATAAGGGAAAATTTTATATTGGAGTTATTCGCCCAGATGGAAGGTCAGAGCGTTTAATAACAAATGCTTATCATGTTGAAGGACCCACATGGTCGCCAAACGGGCGGTTGCTTGCCTATTTTAAAGAAACCCCGTCAGGTGATCGTAGAACGGCACGTATATATACAATAGATATAACTGGCTATAATGAGCGTTGGCTTAGAACTCCAAGAGATGGCTCTGACCCTGCTTGGTCGCCATCTAATCACTAGTTATTTATATTACACATGGTTGATGTAAATATCAGGACCTATAAACATCGGGATTTATAATGTAGAAGTTACAAATTAAAAAGGGAAGATTATGTCATATAGTTGCTGACCATATTTGGGTTGTTGTGCATCTATTAGTGATCCTTCTCCGCCATATATAATTCTTGCTTCGGCGATTTGATCATATGATACTGTATTATCAACAGATATATCCTCAGGTCTTATTACTCCATCAATTTGAAGTACGCGTTTTTCGTAGTTAACTAAAACTTCTTGTTTTCCATGTATAACCATATTGCCATTAGGTAATACCTGCATAATAAGAGCTGCTAAACGAAGTTTTATTTCATCATCGCGTTTTATATTTCCAGTTGTTTTGTAGTTTGAGCTAGAATCAAAACCTACAAGGTTGACATTATCAACTACTTCAGGAAGGAAGCGGCTAAGTGATTTTTCTAAACCAAATAAATTATCTAACCCGGCATTTTCATCATTGGTCCGTTTTTTGTTAATATCATTTTTAATTGTTGCTTCATCTTCTATATCTATAGTTACTGTAATAACATCACCTATATTATTGGCTCTTTGGTCTTTAAAAAACGTAACTCTGTTACTTTGCCATAATGAGTTGTTCTGTGGTTTTACTAGAGTTTGTTTTGGCATGGGAAGGCTTACTGGTTGATATGTAGAACTTGCCATTGGGTTGGTTATTTGTGACATTGCTGGTGGTTTGCCGATATTAGCAATTTTATCTGCTGTGGCACAACCGCTGAGCATTGAGCATGTAAGAAATCCAAGAGCTGTATTTTTAAATTTACGCATAATGATCCTCATAATTTATCATTAGTTAGCATTGATGGTGCTAACCTTATTATTGCCAGTTACAATGGCTTGAAGTGATTTATTGCTTGATAAGTTAACAACGCGAATAACATCACCTTTTGCACCATTTTCCAATGCTTTAACTTTGGTTGAAATATTCATCATTCCATTATTAAGGGATAATGTGATGATGGCTCCACGTTCTATCATTTGTGGAGCAATTATTTCCATTTCTTTAATAGGTCGCCCTGCTATCAATATGCGTTTTGCTGTCATTCCAATTAACTTATTGGCATCAACAATAATGCCTTTGGAAAAGTTTTTTTCCTTTATGGTAATTGTTTCAATATCAGACGGGCGGATTATCCGTCCGTTTTCTATATTATTTTTTAATACTGGAACATGTATTACTTGTTCTATTTGTCCTTTAAGTTTGACTTGTTGTATGGGGTTTTCAACAGAAGGGGCAACCAAAGTTATTTCAAATATATTACGGTTACTTCCTATATTTATATTTGTAACTGACAAGTTTGCAGGTTCATTTGCTGGTAATATTATTTGTTGGTAATGTGCAGGTATGGATATTTCATAATCTCCATAAATCCCTTCATTATAAAGAGCTGTATATATTGCCTCCTTAATTTTATCATATTTAATTATTGTGGCATCTCTTCTTAATATAACTTTATCGTCGATGCTTGAAGGACGCCAAGGAAGGTTTAATGCTCTGGCAATGCGTAGCAATGTTCTGGCGTTCAAAACCATATCTTTGCCAGGTTGGGGTGCATTGCCAATAATACGGTCTTCATCACGTGTTAAGCCATAAAATATATCACCTAGCTTTATAGTATTACCTTTTATAATACTATTTTCTTTTATTCCTAAAGCGTAGCAGGAAATAGCCGTAAGAAATAACATGCTAAAAAATATTATAAATATTAGTAAGCAACCTTGCATGTTTTTTATCATATTGAATTACTCCTGTTATAATGTACTTTTAAGCACTTATCTAAGCTGTGATACGGTTTGTAGCATTTCATCGCTGGTTGATATTACGTTCGAATTCATTTCATAAGCGCGCTGGGCTGAGATAAGTTTTGTGATTTCTGAAACTACATCAACATTAGATTGCTCAAGTGATCCTTGTTGAATTCGTCCAAATTGGAGCTGATTAGCAATACCTGTGACTGCTGTACCCGAAGCCGTGGTTTCAAGATACATGTTATTTCCTATTGCCTCGAGTCCGGCTGGATTTACAAAATCAACCATTTGAAATTGCCCTAGATTTTGAACAGCAATTTGCCCTTGAATAGTCGCCAAAACTTCGCCCTCTTGGTTAATGTCAATAGAAGTTGCATTGTTTGGCACTGTTATAGTAGGGGCAATGGGAAAGCCTTGTGTTGTTACGATTTCTCCATTTTCATTGATTTGAAATGTTCCATCTCGTGTATATGCGAAAGTTCCATCAGGCAAGTTTACTTGAAAAAAACCACGTCCTAGAATTGCAAGGTCAAGTTCATTTTCCGTGATTTGAATAGTTCCTTGACTGTGAACTCGGTAAACAGATCCTGTTTTAACACCAAGCCCAACTTGCATTCCTGATGGAACAGTTGTTCCTGTATCTGATGACGTTGATCCTGGGCGTGTAAGATTTTGGTATAATAAGTCCTGAAAAGCGGCCCTTTGTCTTTTATATCCTGTCGTTGTCATATTGGCGATATTATTGGATATAACATCAACATTTAGCTGTTGAGCTAACATTCCTGTTGCGCCTATATCAAGTGATCTCATTTTATACTCCTTAAAATTGACTGCTATGCTAGTTGTTATTTTGTATTAACTAAACTCTCGTCAGTGTTCTGATTGCCCCGCGCAATCTTTCATGTTCACTTTCCAAAAGCCTTTGCGTTGATTTGTATTCTCTTAGTATTTCAATCATTCTTGTCATCTCAACAATAGAGTTAACATTTGACCCTTCAATGTATCCTTGTGCAACTTTGGTATTTTCGGCCGGCAAAGTATTGCTTTGGGTTATATATAGATTGTTGCCATTAGGGGTTAAGTCTTGAATATTTTCAAACTCAACAATCATTATCTTTGCTATAGGTCCATTTTGATCCGATATGTTACCTTTTTCATCAATATTTATTTCCGTAGCATCATTTGAAATAACTATAGGACCTCCATCGCCTAGAACAGGTAATCCCGCAGAGGTAACAAGAGTTCCATCTTCCTTTTTTTGGAAATTACCATCACGGGTATATGCTGTTTCGCCATTAGGCATTTGTACACCTATAAAACCAGGTCCATTAAGAGCAATGTTAAACGGGTTATCTGTTTTTTCTATGGAACCTTGGGAAGTCATTTGATATTGGCCGTAATCATATACAAAAGATAATGGATCATCGTTATAACGTGGGTCAGTTATATATTCCTCAAATAACGGGTTTTGAGCGCGAAATCCAGATGTACTCATGTTTGCAATATTATTGGCAACAATATCCATATTGGTTTTAAGAACGGCTTGCCGTGATAAAGCTAGATAAATACTATTTTCCATCTCTTTAATTTCCTTGCATTACATATGGTTATAAGTATTAAATTATTTCATTCTATTTTATTCCACTTTGTGATAGTGCATAGATCGTGCCAAATTAAAAAGGTATTTGTTATCAGTATGTTACAAGATGCATCTCTATGCTTAATCTTATTTCTATAGGCGTTTTTATAGAATAAATAACCTTAAATGAGGCATTTTTTACCGCATACAATCATCTATTAAGCAGTAAAAACCATGTTGATAGTTCTTTGTCTTTGTTAGACGTGGGTATGTCTTTGGTCTATACTTATCGAAATTTATTCTTGTGTTTTATTTAAAATTACCATGCCCTTATAATTACGGAAAATTTAACCCATGACAGATGAACAAGATAAGGTTGAAGAAGATATACATGCCGAAGAAGGCGAAGATGAGGAGGAGGGTAAAAAAGGTAGCAAGAAGAAGCTGCTAATGGTTCTTGTTCCTGTGATTTTTCTCATTGGTGGTGGAGCAGCGGCATATTTTACCGGAATGTTGGACTCGCTTTTAGGTAAAAACCCAGAGCAAGAATGCACAGTTGATGACCATGGAAAGGAAACTTGTGTTCCTGTAGAAGATCATGGTGATGAAGGTGATGAGGAGGGGCATAATAAAAAAGATAGCAAAAAAGAAGGAGGTAAAGGTAAAGAAAGTAAAGAATCTGCTTTTGTTCCGGTTCCTCCAATGCTTGTAAATTTAAAATCTGAAGATGGAATTCCTAGAAATTTTCGCCTTAAGATATATCTTGAACTAAAAAACAGTAAAGATAAAGAAGCTGTAGAAGCTGTGTTACCTCGTGTTATAAATGAGTTTCAAATTTATTTACGAGAATTATATGTTAAAGACCTAAGAGGATCTGCTGGCATTTATCGTCTTAAGATAGAGCTATTATGGCGTGTGAATCAGGCTGTTGAACCGATTGAAATTAAAGATGTACTTTTTCAGGAAATCCTTATTCAATAAAGGATTTTATAAAGCGGCATGTTTTTTGCTTCTATCTTCTGTTATATTAATGTTAAGTAAAATTTTTGTTATATTGCTTATGTTTTCTGTATGTTATAAACAGCAAAAAGAAAAATAAATATGAGTGACTCTGATATTGATGAAATGTCGCAGATGAGCGATGAAGAAAGAGCCGTTATGGAGCAATGGGAATCCATGGCTGGTGAGGGTGATGGCAATGGCAATAGCGACAATGATATGGACATTGCCGGTGGTGAGGGAGGTGCAGATGGAGATGAAGAAAGCTCTGCGCGTATTCTTAATCAAGATGAAATTGATAGTCTTTTAGGGTTTGATGACGATATAGGATGTGGCGAAACCTCTGGCGTTATGGCCTTAGTTAATTCAGCAATGGTGAATTATGAACGCCTTCCGATGCTGGATATCGTTTTTGATAGACTTGTTCGTTTAATGTCAACTTCTTTGCGTAATTTAACTTCTGACAATGTTGAGGTAAGCCTTGATCAGGTTTCTACTGTACGTTTTGGCGATTATATGAATTCAATTCCTCTTCCTGCGATGCTTTCAGTTTTTAAGGCGGAGGAATGGGATAATAATGGCCTTATGGTTACAGATAGTGCGCTAATATACTCAATAGTAGATGTTTTATTAGGAGGGCGTAAGGGCGAGTCTTCTATTCGTGTAGAAGGGCGGCCATATACAACAATTGAAACTAAACTTGTTGAACGCATGGTTCATACCACTTTGGCTGATGTTTCTTCTGCCTTTGATCCGTTATCTCCTGTAAGTTTTAATTTAGATCGTATGGAAACTAATCCGCGATTTGCTACTATTACTCAAACTGGAAATGCATGTGTTCTAGCGCGTTTGCGTATTGATATGGGTGAGCGTGGTGGGCGCATGGAAATATTGATCCCTTATGCAACATTAGAACCCATTAGAGCTTTATTGTTACAGCAATTTATGGGAGAAAAGTTTGGCCGTGATTCTATTTGGGAAAATCACCTTACGCAAGAGCTATATAAAACAGATGTACAGTTGCAAGCTGTTTTAGGAGAAGTTGCCGTTCCTTTAGGAGAAATGTTAAATTGGAAAGTCGGAGATTACTTGCTGTTAAATACAACAACAAGTGATTTTTTGGAAATGCGTTGTGGTGATTTTCCTATGTTTAAAGGACCAGTAGGCCAAAAACAGGGAAATATTGCAGTTAGAATTGAACAATATATAGAACCCGAGGAAAATGACGGTTAATGGGTAGTGATTTATTATCTTTGTTTTTAAATAGTATTATTGCGGTTTTATTACTTGCAACAATTTTTTATGTATATCGCCTTACTAAAAGTCTTGATAATTTTAAAGAGCATCGACGCGAGCTTGATAGTGTTATTGCCAATTTATTATCCAGTATAGATCAGGCTAATGATTCTGTTAAAATATTAAAGCGTACAAGTGCTCAAGAAGCAGATGAGTTAGAGCGTTTAATTGCTCAGGCTAGGGCTTTATCTGATGAGTTGAAAATTATAAATGATGCCGGGGAAAGCATGGCAAAAAGACTTGAAAATCTAGCCGAAACTAATCGCAAGATTGTTCAGCCTGAAAAAAATAGTATTTCAAGCTATGTTTCTGGCTATGGAGGAAAAAGTAAAAAAATAAGTTCTGCGGTTAATAAAAAAGGAGGCGTGCGCCGAACTGTTGAAAAAACTTCTTCTAAAAAACGCAAAGAAGATTACAGATCTACTCTTAGGCATGTTGATATTAATAATGATAAAGGCATAGAAGATTTCCCATCATTTATGATTCATGACCGTGATATTGATATTGAAAACATGAGCAATAAAAATACAATTGAAAAAAACGGTGACTACATTGAGCATAATTCTAGTGATAATGAGTTGCAAAGTCAGGCTGAAAGAGATTTATTAGAAGCGCTTCGCACTAGCAAACAAAATATTGCAAAGGGTGATCTATAGAGGTGATATATAAATGATTAGTTATTCTAAATTATTACCAATTCTGATCATCGTTTCTGTGCTTTCTTTTTCAGTTCGTCTGACTGAGGTTATAACGGGTTTTTCTAATTTATCCTCAACGGCACATGCCCGATCAGATAATAAGAAAGATCATGACAAAAAAGATCTATCTGCTAAGGGTGGTTCTAATACACATGTAAAAGTTGATAATAAAGGTAAAAATAAAAAGGGCGTTCATAATAGTATAGATATTGTTGACAAAGACAAAGTAAAAGCACCTAAATGGCGTGATGCCAGTGATTCAGACCTTGATGTAAGTAGTATAAAACTTGAAATGTTTGAGGATTTATCGCGCCGACGTGAACAAATTGAAAAATCTGAGAAAGATTTGGCAATGCGTGAGGCTTTGCTTAAAGCTGCTAGTCAAGAGTTAGATCGAAAAGTTCAAGAATTATCAAATTTACGAAAAGAAATTGAAAAATTGCTTGAATTGCAGTCAGGGCAAGAGCAAAAGAGAATAGATAGTCTTGTAAAAATTTATGAGGGAATGAAACCAAAAGATGCTGCTCGTATATTTGATACGCTTGATTTAGATATATTAGTTAGGGTCTTGTCAAAAATGTCAGAACGTAAAGTAGCCCCAGTTTTGGCGGCAATGAATCCAGAGCGCGCGCGCACTGTTACTATAATGCTAGCAGAAGAGGCTAGCCTGCCGGCACTACCATAGATTTGAAGTTATTATCGTATTCAATAACTTCATATATCTTATGATATATGGTCTTAGTTCTTCACTTTTGTTTTATTTTATATGATAATGAGGGTCAGGATTTATTTATATATATTTATATATAAGTCACATTTCTTACGGTTGCTTACTAACTGTTAACCTTTGCTTGGCATAATGCTTTTTCTAAAATAGGTGTTGTGTTTTGTGGCATCTTTAATTTCTGCGTTGCATACCATAATCGTTACTAAGGAGATATAATAGTGGCAGTAGATATGAATATGAATGTTTTAATCGTTGATGATTATACAACAATGCTCAGGATTATTAAGAACTTATTAAAACAACTTGGTTTTAACAATATTGATGAGGCAACTGATGGATCTATGGCTCTTGAAAAGGTTAAATCCAAGGATTATGGGCTTATTATATCAGATTGGAATATGGAACCTATGAGTGGTTATGAGTTTTTAAAACAGATTCGTTCTGCCGATGCTCCTTATAAAACAGTGCCTTTTATTATGGTAACAGCGGAAAGCAAAACAGAAAATGTTATTGCAGCAAAACAAGCTGGGGTTAATAATTATATTGTTAAGCCATTTAATGCGGAGACTTTAAAGACTAAAATTGCTACTGTTTTAGGCGATTTTTGACAATATAATATCAATACAGCATTGTGTAACAGGAGCATATAATTATGCCAGAAATAAATACTCAAGGTTCAGAAAGTACCGTGGATAACAAAAAGAAGAAAATTGTCAAAATAATTTCTTCTGTTATCAGCAAGGTTGAACAAAATAAGCAAGTTTCTTTAAACTCTATTCTAACTGAGATGCGCGATCTTCTAGTTGTTATTGAGGAAACCAGATCCGAATTAGGAAGAGCAGCTCCTTCTAAGATTAAGGGTAAAGATATTCCCGTTGCTACTGATGAGCTTGATGCAATAGTTGAGGCAACATCTGATGCTACTGGTTCAATTATGGATAGCTGTGATGTAATAATGGATAAGGCCTCTAATATAGAAGGTGAGGATGGTGAGGCTATTGTTGCTGAGGTAATGAAGATATATGAGGCATGCTCTTTTCAGGATATTACAGGGCAGAGGATTTCTAAAGTTGTAAAAACATTTCATGATATAGAGGAAAAGATTGATCGCTTAGTTTCTGTTCTTGGTATTAAAGCCGTTCCTGAAGAAAATGATGATGGTCCCACTGGTGATGAGGCATTGATGAATGGCCCTCAAATGCCTGATGACGCCATATCTCAAGATGATATTGATAAGTTGCTAGCTGAGCTTGATGCCGCAAATTAGTATGATTTAGTGCAATAAAGCTATCATTTTTATTTTTTAAGTTATATCGCTTTATTGATATTTTTAAGGTAGGGTTACTAAATTATGTATTTGATGCTCTGATATATCTTAGAAAATATGGCTAATCAATTTTTATCATTATCATTATTTTTGATGTTATTATCATTTTTTATTGTCTTGAATTCCATTTCTGATTTTGAAGATAATAACGCCGTTCCTGCGGTTCTTAACAGTTTAACGCTAGCTTTTTCTGGACAAACAAGTCAAATAACGGGCGCGGGAGCATCTAATATACTATCTAATTATGATAACAAGCGTGAGGGGGACGCATTAGAATCTATTGATGGTTTATTTAATGCACATATTGCAGGTTTTAAGGCAAGGAAAAATCGGCTTGGAACAGTATTAAATGTGAGCTTACCTATACAACTATTTGAAAAAGCTGTAAAAGATGTTTCTTTTGATGACTTGTCAATATCAAAAGATAATAGTCAATCTTTTATTTCTACTCTCATTACCTTATTAAGGTCATCAGAAAAAGGTCAGCCTTATAGAATTGATATGGTTATGAATATAAGTGAAGATCCTGCAATTTTATCTAGGGATAATCCAGAAAGTTTTCTTGGTAGTTTAAAGCGTGTAAGTGCTCTTGCAGAAACCTTGGAATCTAATGGACTGCCAAAAAAAATGATAAGTGTAGGGCTTAGCAAGGGAAAAGAAGGAATTATCGATTTATATTTTTATCGTTATAAGCCCTTCAACATAAAAATAAATATTGATGATAATATAGTCACGCCAGCCTTTAAAAAATAATAGGTGAAAGTTAATTATGAATATAAAAGATCATATAGATGACAATAAAAAAACAAATGAAGGTGACTATGGCAATAACGATGTAGGTAATGAAGATAGTTATAAATCACAAGCGCCTATACTTACCAGTCATATGGCAAATGCTAATTTTTCTATTATAAGGAAAACTATAAAAGATGAGTCTAGAGTTCCTTTATGGCTTATAACTTTTACAGATGTTATGGCATTAATGCTTACCTTTTTTGTTTTGTTGTATTCGATGTCAACTTTGCAAGAAGATAAGTGGGAAGATATGTCAAGGGGGCTGACATATAAGCAAAATCAATTTGATGCAGCGGCTTTTAATGCTGGTTCTCAAGATGTTATAAGTCTTGACAAAATAGATAAAAGAAAAGCCCTTCATCTTGATTATGTAAAAACACTTATTTCTGGTTTATTAGAGCAAAAAAATATTAACGACGTATTATTAATAGAAAATGGTAAGCGTTTGATTATTTCTTTGCCATCTAAAGTTTTATTTGAAAGTGGTAAAGCTGATATTGAAGCTGATGGCAAAAAGATTATATTTGAATTGGGCGGTGTTTTGTCTAGGATAAAAAACCGAATTGAAGTAGTAGGTAATACCGATCCAAGACCCATTACAGGCGCTGGAACATATACAACAAATTGGCAATTATCTTTGGCTAGAGCCGTTTCTGTTTCGCGTGTTCTTCGTGATGTTGGTTATAATCGTAATATTACTGTACGTGGTATTTCAAGCGCTCGTTTTGATGAACTCTCAGAAGAAATATCTGAGAATAACAGATATAGGCTATCTCGGCGTGTTGATATTGTTGTAGATAACGATAATGGGTATAGAAAAAATGCCTTTGATATAAAATAGCAATTTTTTCTTTTAAAAATATGTTTTTGTTGCGTTCGTACTAGATTGAGGGGTAAAGCTATGGCATGCTGTTAGTATGAAAAGATTTCTCTTTTTCTTATCTTTATGTGTGCCTTTAATATTATCTGCAACTCTTTACGCTCAGGATTTTGTTCCACTTCGCGTTGGGGTGCATGATGGTTATACGAGGCTCGTGTTTGGTTGGAACAAATCTGTTGATTATGTATTTAATAAAACAACTGAAGGCAGGGTTACGTTAAAATTTAATAGCGATGCCACATTAGATCAAAGAAATATTGATTTATCAAAATTCAAAGTTATTGGTAGCATTGATGTTAAATCGACTAGTCCATTAATTGTATTATTAAATATTCCAAAGAGTAGTAAAACTCGTAATTTTAAGATTGGTAAGCGAATTATTCTTGATATTTATGACCCGAAGAATCCAGATGATCTGGCAATGTTAAAGATAAAATCCAAAGGTAATGAAGCATCTAAATACAAAACATCTAAATACAAAAATAGTAAAGAAACACATAAAATCGATAAACCTGTATTAAATATTAAGGCAGAAAATTCTAGATCCAATCCCCCCCCAGCCGCGCCACCTGCTTTTGTGCTTGTTCCTGAAACTTTACCAGAGCTCGAAAAATATAAAAAGCCTTCCAAATATAAAAAAGCACAAACTGATAAAAAGGAAAATGCCAATAAACATTCGAAAGAGCGGGCTATAAAAAAGGCAGTTGAGCAAAAAGAGCATGTTATCTCATTGCGTGGAACAAAGTCGATGTCTATGGCCGCATATAAGAGCTTCGATAGTCTTTGGCTGGTTGTGTATGGTGGTAATTCTTTTTCTAAACCAGGTCTGACTAGCCCCAATCCCGATTTGTTTTCTGATATTGAAACTGTTCAAAATGATGTAATAGATGTTTACAAGTTGTCTTTGCCAGAAGAAATACCTTTGAAAATCAAGGCAGTAGGTGGAGGATTAGCTTGGGATGTGGTTATGGGTGATAAAATAAGGCCTGCAAAAGCCGTAGAACCTAAACGACTTATAAATTCTGTTAATGGAGTTCGTAGCGGAAAAATATTCTGGCCTTTAAAATATGTCGAAGAAATTGCAAATTTAAATGAACCTACAACAGGTAATATATTGATTGTTGTTACAGTTAAGAATGCTACTCAATTATCAGGAAATGCACAAAGCTTTGTTGATTTTGATGTTCTATATTCACCAATTGGCATGGTAATTCGTCCTAAGGTTGATGATCTAGAAGTTAAAAAAGTTGATGGAGGCATTGAAATATCTAGACCAAATGGGCTTGCAATAGCTTTGCCAAAGGATATACAAGCATCAAAATTATTCAGCAAGGGGCATAAGAAAAATACTGAAGCTGTATCAGATAAAAGTTTAATATTTAAGTTTGATGAGTGGAATCTTGGAGGCAATAATGAACTAAAACAACGTGAAAATATATTGCTTGCCGGTATTCATGGTCAGGAAAAAAGCAGAAAGATTCAAGATTTAATTAAGCTTGGTAAAATGTTCTTAGCCCATGGCAGGGGAGCGGAGGCTTTAGGTTATTTTAATTTCGTTGCTAGTGAATTGCCAGAATTAGAGGAAAGCGCAGAATTTAGAGCTTATCGGGGTGCGTCTAAGGCTTTAATTTGGAAAAGTGCATCAGCATTAGACGATTTCTTATTTTCAGCCCTAAATGATAGTGAAGAAATAGATATGTGGAAATCTTATGTTCTGGCTGATTTAGGGGATTGGCAACAGGCGGCAGAGCTACTTCCTAGTGATTATAGTAACCTTTATTCATATCCATATAATATTGCAAGTCGCCTAGCCATTGTTCTGGCAGAGATTAACCTAAGAGCAGGGCAGGTGAAAAAAGCTAAAGAGCTTATGGTCTATGTTGATAGTAAAAAGGAAGATGAATTGCCTGCCCCCATGAAAGCCGCTTTACAATATTTGCGTGGTGAAGCAGCAAGGCAGGATAAAGATACTGATAAAACAATAAATATATGGAAAGATCTTTTGCACAACGATGATGATCTTTATCGCACCAAGGCAAGCCTTGCGCTTACTGTACTTCTTTCTAAGGAGCACAAAATTGATAACAAAGAAGTAATTGATCGTTTAGAGCGACTACGTTATGCATGGCGTGGCGATGGGTTAGAGGCTCAATCCAATTATTGGCTGGGTGATGCGTATTTTAAGGACAATAATTATATTAAAGGTCTTAATATAATGCGTCAGGCTGCTTCAATTGCAAAACAGACTGTTTTGGCTCAACGCATTACTTCTGATATGGCAAAGACTTTCCGTTCGATGTTTGAACCTGAAAACCTCAAAAATGTATCGGCTCTTGATGCTGTTGCTGTATTTGAGCAGTTTAAAGAGCTAACCCCTGTTGGCGTGCAAGGAGATGCTCTGGTTCAAAGGCTTGCAGAGCATTTAGTTAAATCTGATTTATTGGCGCGCGCGGCTAAGTTGCTAAAACATCAGGTTGATCATCGTCTAAGGGGTAAAGAAAAAATAAGGATAGCAATTCGTTTAGCAGCGATAGAATTGCTAGACAAAAATCCTCAAAAGGCAATTGATGCACTGGTTAAGGCAAGAAATGAACTTAATTTTATTTCTGAATCTTCTGATAAAGAGCAATATAAACATGAAATAGAATTATTGCGTATTAGAGCTTATGCCCAAAATAAACAATATAAAAAGGCGTTGTCATTGATTGAAAAAATGCCAAGAAATAGCTTGGTAAACCGTTTAAAGGCGGATATTTCATGGAAGGCTAATTATTGGGATATTGCCGCGGAGGCTCTTAATGATGTGATAATTGATGAGAATATATCAATAACTGAAAAATTATCGTTAGATCAAATAAATCTTATATTAAATAGAGCCATTGCCCTTAATCTTGATAATGATAGAATTGCGCTGGCTAATATGCGGGAAAAATATAGCGCTATTATGCTAGAAAGTAACAAGGATAAAGCTCGTCAGTTTGAGGTCATAACTCGCCCGCGTCGCTCGGCTCTTTTAGATAATAGAGATGCTTTAAAAGATGCGGTATCAGAAGTAGATCTGTTTAAGGATTTTCTTGAAAGTTATCGCAATAATATTCAAAATTGAGATATGTTATTCATTATACACAAGATTTTGAATACCCTTACCCGCCACCAGTGCCAAAGCTTTGAATAAGAGAGCCAGCGATTAAGTGCCAGCCATCAACCAGTACAAAAAATATAATCTTGAAGGGTAGGGATATAGTAACAGGCGGTAGCATCATCATACCCATGGACATAAGGATAGATGCCGTAACTAGATCAATTATCAAAAATGGCAGAAATATCATGAACCCAATCTCAAAGGCTCTGCGAAGCTCTGAAATCATAAAAGATGGAATAACTATATGCAGCGGTATATCCATAGCCGTGTCATAAGGACCGGTATTACTAAGATCAACAAATAAGGTTAAATCATCTTCGCGTACATGGTTTAGCATGAATTGCTTGAACGGTATTGTTGTACGCTCAAACGCTTCCATTTCATCAATTTCTTCATTTATTAACGGCTTTACTCCGCTATCATAGGCGGATTTTAATGTTGGTGACATAATGAAAAATGTCAGGAATAAAGCAAGTGATATGACAACAGTATTAGGTGGGGTTTGTTGTATTCCCAGGGCCGTGCGAAGGAATGACAATACTACGATTATACGCGTGAAAGAGGTCATCATAATCAATATAGACGGCGCAAGTGATAAAACCGTCATAAGGGCAACTATTTGGATTAACCTGCCAGTAACAGTGCCATTTCCGCTTTCTCCAAGTTCTATGGAAATACTTTGTGCAAAAGACGGAGCAGTAATAAATAGCACGCCCACGGTTGCTAGTGCTAAGCTAGCAAAAATAAATATAGCTTTTCTACATCTTTTAACGTGCATAGCTGCATCATATCAAGGCAGGGAATAATTTTAAGTACCTTGATTGTAATTAGAAGAATAGTCCACAGGGGGAATATCCTTGGCAATAACAGTTTCCCCATTTGCACTAAGAATTACTAGGTGCTCTTGCTTATCGCATTTAATAATTACCAAGCGTCTGCGTGCATCAAGTGGGATAGATTCTACAATCTGAAGGCGTTTTCTATCACCACTTCTAATAATTGATGTATGCGCAGAAAGTCCAAGTTTTTTTATAAGCATAGCAAGACCACCCATAAGCATTAATACAACACCCAAAGCAATAATAAGGCGTAAAAATTGTGGTAAATCGGGTGAAATAGTATCCATAGCTATTTAGTTATCATCATTAAGCAAACTATCAAAGGGATTTTCATGTTCATTTACACGATATATATAAGATAAAATTTCTCCTACGGCTATGAATGCTTCGCTTGGGATTGGACTATCTATTTCTATGGAGGCTAAAAGCTCGGCAAGGTTGCTGTCTTCGCGTACATTTATGCCGTTTTCATAGGCAAGCTGCAAAATTTTCTCTGCTATAGCGCCTCTACCTGCCGCTGCAAGTTTTGGAATATTTTTCCCCCTTTCAGATTCTTTAAGGGCAACAGCAGTTTTTCTCTTTGGTATTTTCTTTATATTTGAGGGGGTTATATGCTTATCCCCCTTTTTGCTAAATCTATCATCATAGCCATCATTCATTGGCACGTTTCCTGCATAGTTATGTACATTAGGTAATTATACTATGGGTAAAGAGCCATGACGATACAAGATATAGGACTTTTTCAGGCAATTGGTGCAAAAATGGATTTTTTGAGTCAGCGCCAAGCAATTATAGCGCAAAATGTGGCTAATTCTGATACCCCAAATTATCGTGCTAAAGATTTGGTTGATGTTGATTTTTCTTCAATGCTTAAGAGGAAAACCGGTTCTAATGTGCATCAGGTGTCGCTAAAAATTACAGATTCTCAACATTTAGGCGCGCAAAATGATAGTGTAAGCGTTAATGCCAGAAAGCAAAAAAATACCTATGAAGTAGCTCCAGATGGTAACGCGGTAGTTATGGAAGAGCAGCTTATAAAAGCAGGAAAAAATTCTATGGATTATAATTTGATGGTCAATATTTATAAAAAGCAAGCAGGATTATTCCGCATTGCTCTTGGAGCTAATAGGTAGATAAAATGTAAATAGTATATAAAGGGAGATAAACAATATGAGCAGTGACATTGTAAACGCTTTGACTATATCTGCAAGGGGTATGCGCGTTCAAGGCGCACGCATTAGAGTTATTGCAGAAAATATTGCAAATGCGGATACTACGGGGCTTACCCCTGGTTCTGATCCTTATAGCCGTCAGACTATAAGTTTTAAAAATATACTTGATCGTGAAATGGGGATTCCTTTAGTAGAGGTCAATAAAATTGAGAGTGATAAAGAAACACCATTTAAACTTGAATATAATCCAGATCACCCTGCTGCTAATTCCGAAGGCTATGTGAAATTGCCAAATGTTAACAAAATGATTGAAATGATGGACGCAAAAGAGGCACAGCGTTCCTATGAAGCTAATTTAGGTATGATAGAACAATCAAGAGGAATGATATCAAGAACAATAGATTTGCTTCGTTGATAAAATAGGGTTAAAATTACTTGGTGTAAAGTAAGGTTGAATATTATGGCACTTAATGGAATAAATCCTAACGCAGTCGTAAATGCTTATTCTAATTCTCAAAATATCTCCGGAATTAGTGGTGGAGATATAATAAGCAATCCTAAAGATGTTAATAATGTTAATAGTGATGGGGCAAGTTTTGCAGATCTTCTGAAAAATAATATTGAAAAATCAATAGATACTATGAGAAGTGGTGAGGATATGACCGCTAAAGCCATATCGGGAGAAGCAAATCTTACCGATGTTGTGCAAGCAGTTACTTCTGCCGAGCTTACTTTGCAAACTGTAGTTTCCGTGCGTGATAAGATGATTTCAGCATATCAAGATATAATGCGTATGCCAATTTAATAGCGGGATTTTACAGACCTTTGAAAAGGCTAGTAATTTTCTGATCAGATCACGT
>JALTAZ010000029.1 GCA_027075555.1 Micavibrio sp. | reverse complement strand
AATATACTACTGATATGGCAATTCGTGAGGAGCGCGAAAAGCTTATTGATTTTACAGATAATGCTCCTGTTGGGTTTTTCTCTGTTGATGAAAATGGAAAGTTTATTTTTGCTAATGCTACTTTTGCTCGATGGTTAGGTGTTGATCTGCAATATCTTTTGGATAATTCGTTATTGCATACTTACTTGGTTGATCCTCCTGATAATGCCAATCCTTATGATATTGTAAATAAAGGCGGTGATAAACAAGTTGTTGAGGTTGAGATGAAAGGGGCAATGGGTAAGCCTTTTTTGACCTCAATAAACTATAGTATAATGAAAAATGAAAATGGTGAAATACGCACCAGAGCCGTGGTATATGACTTAACTTCAGAACAAGAGATAAGACGCGCACTCAAAGCATCTGAAGATCGCTTTGAGCGTTTTTATGAGGGCGCCCCACTAGGTATTGTATTGGTTGATTCTAAAGGCCTAATTGAGGATTCCAATATTCAGTTTGCACGAATGGTTGGACGCAATACATCAGAGCTAGAAAATAAGCATTTTAAATTACTTATAGTTGATGAAGATCGTGAACACGTATTGTCGGTTATGGAGCGTATGCAAGAAGGGCAGCCAATGTCTGATGCTCTTGATATTTCTTTACATGCTAAAGGTGATAAACTTGTTTCGGTGCAGCTACACGCAAGGAAAATTTCAGATCGTGGTAGCATAGTCCTTTACTTCATCGATGTTACTGAGAAAAAAACACTAGAACAGCAATTTGTTCAATCACAAAAAATGCAGGCTGTAGGACAGTTGGCAGGGGGGATTGCACATGACTTTAATAATCTTCTAACTGCTATAATAGGTTTTTGTGATTTACTGCTTTTACGTCACAAACCAGGTGATTCTTCATTTGCTGATATAATGCAAATTAAACAAAATTCTAACCGAGCAGCTAATCTTGTGCGTCAGCTTCTGGCATTTTCACGTCAACAAACATTGCGTCAGCGTGTGCATGATGTAACTGATATTCTAACTGAGCTTTCACACTTATTAAGACGTTTAATAGGAGCATCTGTAGAGCTTAAAATGATTCATGGAAGTGATCTCGGCCTTATAAAAGTTGATGAGGGTCAAATGGAGCAGGTTCTTATAAACCTAGTCGTTAATGCCCGTGATGCAATGGATGGTTCAGGAAAACTTGTTATAACAACCCAGAACTATACTAATAAAAAAGTTAAACCAGTTATGCAAGATGAAATGCCGGCAGGGGATTGGGTTTTAATCAAGGTTAAAGATACAGGAAGTGGTATTTCTAAGGAAAATATGGAGCGAATTTTGGAACCATTTTTTACTACTAAGGGTGTAGGTGAGGGAACAGGGCTAGGGCTTGCCACTGTTTATGGAATCATACGCCAAAGTGGGGGGTTTCTTGATATAGACAGCAAGGTAGGTAAGGGCACTACCTTCTTTTTGTATCTTCCTCGTGTGTCTGAGATTGATGATGAAGATGCTGATGAGGAGGATATTGCAAAAAAGAATGTTACTAAGGATCTAACGGGGAGTGAATGTATATTGCTTGTTGAGGATGAGGCCGCCGTCCGTACCTTTTCAAAGCGCGCTCTAGCCAATAAAGGGTACGATGTACTATGTGCGGAAGATGGTGATGTTGCACTGAAAATTTTTGAAAAAGAAGGGGCAGATAAAATTGATTTACTTATAACTGATGTTGTAATGCCAGGAATTGATGGACCTTCTTTAGCGCGTAAAATTCGCAAAGTAAAGCCCGATTTGAAGATCATTTTTATGTCTGGATATACAGAAGATAAACTAAAAGATGAGATTGACGATAATACATATTTCTTACCCAAGCCATTTACTCTCAAGGCTCTATCGGCAAAAGTTAAAGAAGTTTTTGAATGATGATAAATAATTAGGTTTATTTTTTGTTCCCTTTTATTGACTTTGGGGTAAAACATGAACATTATACATGTGCATAAGGTAAGGTTATAAGTTAAGTTATGGTTTGCGCGATGTATATAACTATGCGAAAAAGAGAGATGTTAAAATGAATATTTACGCCGTTGCATTACAAAAATAATAGTAAGGATAATGATATGACCCAAAATTCAGCAGAAAAACAAAAGGCGCTTGATGCTGCCCTTTCACAAATTGAACGTGCTTTTGGTAAGGGATCTATTATGAAGCTCAATGATGGGCAAAAGATTGATGTAGAGGCTGTATCAACAGGATCTCTTGGCCTAGATATTGCCCTTGGAATTGGTGGATTACCAAGAGGGCGTATTATTGAGGTTTATGGTCCTGAAAGCTCAGGAAAAACCACTTTGGCTTTGCATGTTATTGCTGAGGCTCAAAAGGCTGGTGGGACATGTGCCATTGTTGATGCAGAGCATGCACTTGATCCAGGATATGCAAAAAAATTGGGGGTTGATGTTGATGATCTTTTGATTTCTCAGCCCGATGCAGGAGAGCAGGCATTAGAAATTGCTGACACATTGGTGCGCTCAGGGGCTTTAGATGTCCTTGTAGTTGATTCTGTCGCTGCTCTTGTTCCAAGGGCTGAGCTAGAAGGGGAAATGGGGGATAGTCATATGGGGCTGCAAGCTCGATTGATGTCACAGGCTTTGCGTAAGTTAACTGGATCAATTTCTAGATCACATACTATTGTTATATTTATTAACCAAATTCGTATGAAGATCGGGGTGATGTTTGGCTCTCCTGAAACAACTACCGGCGGTAATGCTCTTAAATTTTATGCATCTGTTCGCTTGGATATACGGCGCATTGGGGCAATTAAGAATAAAGATGAAATAGTTGGCAATCAAACAAGAGTTAAGGTTGTTAAAAACAAAATGGCACCGCCATTTCGCCAAATTGAATTTGATATTATGTATGGAGAGGGTATATCAAAGTTAGGTGAACTTATTGACCTTGGTGTAGCAGGAAATTTTGTAGAAAAAGCAGGGTCATGGTTTTCCTATGACGGACAGCGCATAGGTCAGGGGCGAGAAAATGCGAAAAACTTCTTGCGTGAAAATCCTGAAATTGCAGAAAAGCTGGAAAAACAAATTAGAGCTAATGCAGGTCTTGTTTCCGATGATATGCTTTCTGGATCAGAAGTTGCAGAGAATATTGCTAGAGGTGTAATTGAAAAAACAGCAAATGATATTTCGTAAAATCAGGTGAATATCGTGGTAATATAATAATCACATAATGCAAAGATTGTATCCTTATTGTATATAAAATAAGAAATACATATCTTCTTTTGGGGCGGTTTTTATAGACACTTAAAAACCACGGGGCTTGCCCTATGAAATCTCGCGCATACATAAAAGAAACAAGCATTAAAGGCGCTCTAGTCTTTTAGTTGCGGCAATGGGGCAATGGAATAACCATATGATAATCCGAAGCCATATCTCCTGAATGCATTTGTGGTTATGAAACAACGTATTCTCCATAATAATAATGGTTGGCTCATGAAGTTCCTTCATCACGCATCGTAACATATACAATTGTTTAACATATACTATTGTTAAAGCAAATTACTATAGTTAGGATAAACCACAAAGGATATAGATAGGTGTTATATATATCTGATATTTATATATAGCTATTATGTCATTATTTAGAGAAATATTTTGCTGCATTTTTGAATATGGCAATGCCATCTGTCTCTTCTTTTAAGTCTAAGCTTTTGCGACTAGACATATCTTTTAATTCATGGTAGTCGTCGCGTTGCCAGGTAAACATTCCGCGTTCGGGATGGGGCATCATAGCCAATACGCGCCCGCTTTTATCTGTAATAGCAGCAATGTCAAAAATAGATCCATTGGGGTTATAGGGAAATTCAAGTTCGGCTGATTTTCCACTAGGCTTAATATAGCGCGCAGCAACCTGTTTATTTTCTTTTATTGTATTAAGTATTTTATCTTCCATCATAAAACGGCCTTCTCCATGAGCTACAGGTATATGGAGTTTGTTTATCCCCATAAGCCAAGGGGAATTGCTATCAACTTCTAGATCAACCCATCTGCATTGATATCTGGCATTGGAATTATAAGTAACAGCTACATCGCGTTGCCCATATTTGTTTAAAGCTGGAACAGCTCCAAGATTTACCAGTATTTGACAACCATTACATATTCCAATGGTAAGAGTGTCGCGCTTAATAAAAGATTTTAGCTTATCCCAAAGTGCAAGCTTCATCTTTTGAGCAAAAGCGTTTCCAGAGCCAGTATCATCACCGTAAGAAAAACCACCAGGAATGGCTAAAATATTATATTTATCAAGAATATCAGGTTCTTCAATTAGGTCATTTATATGGATAATATTTCCATCAATACCACAATGATTAAATGCGAAAAGGGTTTCTTCTTCACAATTTAGACCATAGCCAGATAATACAATAACATTTGCAATCATAATCAATAATCCTTCAAAGGAGCCTTATATGCTTTTTCTAGATCTTTAATACTTACTTTTAATGTATCGCGGACAAATAAATTGTTGCTATACGCTACAGAGCCGATATAATGGCATTGTTCAAATCCCTTAAAGTTTTTTTCAAATGCCTTTTTATTATGTGGGGCTACACTTACTATTATGCGTCCGGTGCTTTCAGAAAACAGCATCTTATCGGCTCTAAGGTCAAAGGCAGATAAATCAATATCAAGTCCTAATTGCCCTGCAATTGCTTTTTTAGCAAGCGTTACACCTAGCCCCCCATAGCCAACAGCCATAGCTGAAGCAATCAGTTCATCACGGCTTGCTCTAGAATATAGCTTATAAAGGCGCAAATTTTGATGTGCATCGGTTTCAGGCACATTAGCCCCAACAAAGCCCATATGGTCATAATATTCTGAAGCCCCAAG
>JALTAZ010000028.1 GCA_027075555.1 Micavibrio sp. | reverse complement strand
TTTTGGGAAAGCATATTTATCCTGCCCCATAACCTCCATTACAGCTTCCGCTAGTTCTCTTGCATCATCGCCATTTGCCTTTAACTCAATTTGTGGGCGCAAACCATTATCTATACAAAACTGCAAGACCTCTTCAAATAAAGGCATATGAGCTTCACCACTTGCCCCTTTAAATGATTTTGCAAGGTCTATCTCTTTTAATACATCAAATGAGTTTTCAGAAACTTTTATATCAGAACCAAGAAGTTTGGATAAATCCCCCTCATGAGCAACAACCAAGCGATTATCTGATGTTACATAAACATCAAACTCTACCCACTCCAACTCCATTTCCACAGCCTTTTCCAAAGCTGCTATTGTATTTGGGGGGGCATTATTTCCCGCTCCCCTATGTCCTACTATGTATTTTTTATCTATGCTATCAACCATTTAACCATATCTCCTTGGTATATTACTATTAACATAAGACCGTGTATAATTTATTAATCATTTAAACCTTCATAAATATATCAGGAACATCGCAGGTAAATCTTTCACACCCGCGCTCTATGGCCTGCCGAGCAAGTTCAAGGTGGTTGAGATGAAAACCATTAATCCTTAAACCACTTTCCTTTACTTGATTTGCAATTTTGTCTGTTAAATACAATGCGTGTAAATGCACATAATCACATTGTGATTTTTGAGCATACTCCCTCCAATTAGAGCTTTGCTCAACCTTAACCAATATTCCAGTCTTATATGAAATCTTTGATTTCTTCTTTAAACCTGCCAAACATTCAGGAACAAAGCTGGTAATAAGCGGCATTTTGCTATTATCTTTATCCTTGTAGAAATCATCAATAATATCTGTTACCAAAGAAACCAATATATCCTTGTCATTAGATTCAGGTTTAAGTTCTATTTGACACATAAGACCCAATCTATAAGCCTCTTCCAAGTATTCTTGCAATGTTGGTATTTTTTCGTCCATATCCTTTAAGGAATAATGTACAGCCACATTTATATTTTTTAACTCATCATATGTAAGATCAGATATAAGAACATCTTTATGTGCGCATCTTATAAGATTATTATCATGAGAGATTACAGCTACATTATCTTTTGTCATTCGAACATCAAATTCAACACAACTCAACCCTAAATCATGCGCTACACTAAGCGCGTATATTGTATTTTCAGGCGCTACAACACCGGCACCTCTATGCCCTATAATGCGCGTTTTTACCATCCCGTTCTCCAATAAGATGAATATCAACTTTTTCTAAAGTTGTGTTTAACTAGTGATTTTGTAAAATGCAAGAAAATAAAACTCATAACATATTAACATCTAATGTGTCGTTTAATATGTTGTTTTAGACTATAAATAATACAATTTTAATATATGAATATGTTTTAGAAAAAATGCATGATTTTTTAACCTTTTCACGATATAGTTATATGATATAGTTACGTGCTATGAATAAATTTATCATTATCCCGATCTAAGGGGTCTTTTTATATGAAGAAATATTTTCCACTGAGTTCATCTTTTAAATACAACCTTATCATAGTAGGCGCTATGTCCGTTTCTATGATGGATTTTTGCGCGTCTAATGCTTATGCTGAAAATAAAAAGACAGTCGACATATTACCTGCGGTTATAGCAGACGATAACGCTCAGGGTCAGAACTATGTCTTAGGTGATATGACCCATAAGATAATTCGTCTTACACCCGATAAATCAGAGCTAATTCACCTCAATAGCCCCGCAGGAAGTATAATTGTTGGCAACCCTGCTCATATAAATGTGATAGCTGATTCCTCAACAACACTTGTAATTATCCCAAGAACTCCAGGGGCAACCCACTTCACAGTATTAGGAAAAACAGGCGATGTTATAATGCAACGCCAAGTCATTGTTGCCTCACCAAAGGAAAATTATATACGAATAAGAAAAACATGTGCTGATGATGCAAAGGATTGCGAAAAAACTAGTGTTTTCTATTGCCCTGACATGTGTCATGAAATAGAATTGAACAAAACGATAAAAAGCAAAAAAGCTAATAAGGCAACAGGGGCTGCATCGGCTCAAAGTGGTGATAGTGGCGCAAGCACTACCCCCCCTCCTGAACCCGCAGAACCGCCACCTTGATAGTTGTCAGTAAAGTTAATAGCATTAAATTTAAGAGCATATAAAAAATTAGGGATATACAAACCACAATGAAAAAAATATATAACCTACCCCTACCTTTGTTAATATTGGCTACGATTTCTTTATCCGCTTGTCAAACAACTAGCAGCAGCAGAGTTTCAGACTCAAATAATAAAATAAGCACACAAGAACGTATTGATAGTGCCATTGAAAAAGTTGCAATAACCGCATCGAAAAATGGTTATAGACCCGCTGGTCTAATAGCTCTCGAAAAACAATATAAACGTAACAGCTCTGACCCTGTTGCGGCCTTAAACTATGCACGTAGTTTACGCCAGTCTGGATACATAAACCGCGCTTCGATAATATTAGAGCCTTTTGCAAAAGACAAAGATGCCATAGCTGGGGCAAAAACTGAAATGTCTATGATTGCTCTTGGCCTTGGTAATTATGATTTAGCGGAAAAATACGCTAAAGAAGCCGTAATACAAGACCCCACCGATCATTTTGCTTTTCAAAATCTAGGTATAGCCCTCGATGCTAAGGAAATGCACCCCGAAGCCGAACGAGCATTCCGTAAGGCTTTAGAAAATTGGGAAGGTGATCCCACGACGATTATGAATAATCTTGCGCTTAACCTTGCTACTCAAGGCTTTATCGATGAAGCCATTGAGATTTTAGAAAAAGCAAAAGCATTATCCCCCGATCGCATAGAAATAGAACGCAACTTACGCATTATTCGTACCCTTAATGAGCGTTAACACTTAAATTCATTAAAAAAGGGCTTAGTGGCTATATAATAGTTGCCATAGGCTCTACTTACACAATAAGATAAAATCCAGATTAAGAATGATATTCTAACATATAATTAAATATAAGCAAAAATTATGTTTATAAAACACGCAATTAAACCGCTGATTTTATTATTATTATATACGTCTATCATTACCATATATTTTTGGACATCATCGCGCTATCCCGATTTATCTGCCAAGGCGGTATTGGGTGAACACGCGGCAATGTCCAACCTTGGCTTCACCCCTATTATAAATATTGATGACAGCTTTTCATTTTGGCAAAAAGTATTTGCCGAAACCATAAATTGGATCAATACTAACAAAAAAGGCATGAGCTTTTCATTTCTTATTGGCGCTAGCTTCCTTACATTCATGCCTTTATTAAGAAAAAGGCGTTTCAAATATGGCTTTACAAACAGCCTTTTTGGAATGGCTGTTGGTGCGCCCTTAGGCATTTGTGTAAATTGCGCCGCGCCAATAGCTAGATCATTACACGCCGCAGGATCTAGCTTACAAACATCTCTGGCGGCGCTTATATCTTCGCCTACCCTTAATGTTGTCGTAATTACTATGGCATTTTCAATGCTGCCCTTTTATCTAGTCGCAATGAAACTTGCCTTTACCTTCTTATTTATCCTTGTAATAATTCCGCTTGCTTGCCGATATTTATTTTATAAAGAAGCATACGCTCAAGAAAATTCTAAATTTTGTGAAATTGAGAATGTAATTGATTCCAAATTAAATGAAAAGCAAAACACATGGAAAGGGGCAGGACTCTGGTTTATAAAAACCTATTTTAAAAATTTCTTCTTTTTATTAAAAATAGCCCTGCCCCTGATGTTTTTAGCTGGATTTTTAGGAAGCTTGCTTACCTTTATTATGCCTTGGTCTGGGCTACAATCCATAAATAACGATTTGGAACCAAAGATTATGATAGGCGTGCTAGTGGGGTTATCTATATTTGGTGCGTTCCTGCCCTCACCAATAGCTTTTGATGTGATTATATCCTCAGTATTATTGCAATCTGGAGTTCCAGTCCAATATGTTGCGGTTTTCCTATTTACTCTAGGATCATTTAGCATATATGCCTTTTTTATAATTTGGCGCTCAATTTCTTTGCGTTTAGCGACTTTTCTTTTTGCAACCACATCAATTCTGGGAATTGCTGCGGGGCTTTTATCAATTCAATTTGAGCAAAATACCCTATCAAAGGCTCATGAAGAAGTTATCCAGATTAATGAGTATTTGGAAGAAAAGGCAAAAACAGAAGAAATAGCCAATACGAAAAAAGAACCGCAGGAAAGTCAGAATTTTGCAAATAAAGATAATAAATTTGATCCTATCATAGAGCGCGAAGATAAGGCGCTTAGCTACGAAGAAATAAAAAACATAATAGATAAAAATAAAGTTATCCCAAGACCATTTCCAAAAGAATATATCAAAGAAAAACCAAACAATATAACAATTGAGTGGAGGGAAAATTATAAACAATCTTTAAACTCCAACGATCAGCCTTTTACATATATTCAAGGAGAGGATCTTAACATAAAACAACCATACAGCGTTGCCTATATAACAGGCAGCATAGATTTAATTCCGCTTGCAACAATGTCAGTTGCCGTAGCTGATGTTCATAATGATGGTTGGGCGGATATATTACTTATGGGCGATCATGAATATAAACCAAATATAATTTTATACGCCAATAATGGCGGTAATAAATTCATAAGGCAAAAACTACCCGTTCCTGATCATATAAAAGAGGTAATTCTTGTTGCTTTGGTAGATTTAAATGCCGACGGCTGGAAAGATATTATTTTCACAACATATAAGGACGGCGATTTCATTATATATAATGAAAAAGGTGAGTTTAAGAAGAAAAATTTTAAGGCTATGCCGCATTATGATGGCACTACCATGTCAATGTCTTTCGCAGATATTGATAAGGACGGCGACCTTGATATATTCTTAGGAAAATGGAATGTTGGCCCCAATTATCTTAATTTTTCCCGCTCCAAGAATATAATACTTAGAAAAGAAGATTATAATTCGTACTCACCAGAATATATAGATGGTCTAAGTGGTGAAACACTAACCAGCCTTTTCACAGATATAAATGAAGATGGTAATATTGATCTGTTTATAGGTAATGACTATCTTGGCGGGGAATATTCCGACCTAATATTATTAGGTGATAAAAATGGTAAATTTACTATTCCAGATGAGACAATTACAAAAAACATACTAGGCGCTCAAACCACCATGAGTATAGATTCTGGCGATATAGATAATGACTTAAAACCCGACTATTATATTGGTCAAATTGCATATACAGGACAATGGGTAAGCTCTATGTCAAAAATTGCAGATAAGCAAATTAGCTATTTAGACTATTGCAAACTAGCTAAACAAAACAAAAAAACAGAGTGTGAGGAGGAAATGGAGCTTCGCCTTGCAATGGCAAGAGTTTCTCATCATATAAGCGATGCATGCGATAATATAAAAAATAAAGTAAACAAAGCTAAATGTTTAAGGCATTTAGTCGGGCTTAAAAAATGCTTTATGAACAGCCAAGCAAACAGATTATATATCCCCATAAAACATAAAGTTGATATTTCTGAGCGCGCAATGCGTATTTGCAAGGATAAAAAATCCGCTGCCATACAAAAAGATGAAAATGGAAATATTGAATATGATAGCTCTTCAGGACATTTAAAAGCAGCAAATCAATCATTAAATAATATCTTGCTTCATAATAAAGGCATTAGAGGAAATATCTTATTTTCTGATGAAGCAAATATCCGCAATGTTGGCTATGGCGCGTGGACATGGAATGCTCGTTTTGCTGATTTTGACAATGATGAATGGCAAGATATATATATTGTAAATGGCTATTCTATGCCCATGGCGCTATCTACAAATATTTTCTATAAGAATATGGGTGGTGGAAAATTTAAAGAAACCACCGAGGAATTTGGATTAGAAAACTATTCTCAGACCAGCGCATTTAGCCTTGCTGATTTTGATAATGATGGCGATTTAGATATTGTAAATATATCAACCGATGATCCCGTGCAATTTTATATAAATAATACAAATAAAAATTCTTTAATAATTGCCCTTAAGGATAAAACTGGAAAAAACCCCGATGCTATAGGTGCTAAAATCACTATATATTATAAAGATAAGCATCAAATGAGAATAATAAAAGGAAGTGGTGGTTATCACTCATACAACCAGCCAATTGCCCATTTCGGATTAGGAGATAATGAACAAATTAATCACATGGAAATAACTTGGCCTGACGGTATCATAGATAAAATAAAAGGATCATTTAAATCAGGCAGTAAATATGTAATTACACGCCAATAAGCAGCGTAAATTAATATAGTGATTTGGCTTTATTTTTAAAGACAAGGCACAAGTGACAAAGCATAGTAACCTATGTGAGAAACGCAACAAAGTCATAAAATAAATACAAGTTACTATAAACCGAATATTGATAAAAATAATACATTATTAACCACGCATTGAAGATACCTGTATTCCAGCAGGCCCTAAAATAATTATAAATAATGCTGGTAAGAAAAATACAATCATTGGCACAGTTAGCTTTGGCGGCAATGATGCGGCCTTTTGCTCGGCCGCTGCCATACGCATATCACGAAGTTCGTCAGACATAACTCTAAGTGCATTAGAAATTGATGTACCATATTGCTCTGCTTGAATAATAGCCGTAGCAAAAGTTTTACCGGCTCCGCTTCCTACTCTACGCGCAAAGTCCTGCAACGCCTTTTTACGATCATTAAGCATTGCCATCTCTGCGCTTAATATTCCAAGCTCCTCTGCTAAAACTTCAGAACCATCGGCAACCTCCGCAGCCACGCGCTCTATTGTTTGCTCTAGACCAATACCACCTTGAACACATATAAGCATCATATCCAAAGAATCAGGAAAACTTAGATTAAATTCTTCCTGACGCTTTAAAATTTTATTCTTAATAATAATATCAGGAAGTTTAAATCCAAAAAATACAGATCCAATTACTATTAAAATATTTTGATAAGTTTCATATTGCTTATCTTCAGGCAAAGCATTGACATAAAATGCAGCAAATGCACCAAAAACAATCGGCAATATAACACGCAAAAGCATAAATTTTATATGAGCCTTGGGATTTCGGATACCCGCTTGAAGCATCTTATCGCGTGCCTTCTCTCCCATTTTACCAGCCACCCTTTGAAATCGGTAGAACATCGCCATGCTATCACGTGCGGATATTTTTTCATCTTTTATTATCTTCTGACCTTCACGCGCTTGTTTAAATAAATCTTTGCGGCGTTTTTCAATAATCGCCTTAAACTCCTCCTTTTTCTGGGTTTTTTGCAAAAATGGAAAGGCAAAAGCCGCAAAAGATAAACCCGCTGCGATAGAGGCAAAAATTGTTATAATCATCTCATTACTCATATTTAATCACCTTTTTTAAGGTTAAAACCTAAATTTTAAAATTAATCATATGTTTCATTACAAAAACACCACAACTCATCCAAAAAATCGCCCCCATAAGCATATTTTTACCTGTTGGAGTCGTAAATAGTGGGTCAAGATAGCCCGGATTGGCAAAATACAGCCCAAAAGCCACCAAAGGTGGTAAACAACCAATAATACTAGCCGAGGCAATAGCCTCAGAAGATAGAGCCATAACTTTACGTTTTAATCTAAATCTAGCTCTGATAACACCCGATAGATTAGTTAAAACCTCTGACAGGCTAGATCCTGTTTGTGCCTGAATGGCAAGCCCTGCTGCGAACATTTGCATTTCAGGTATAGGCATACGCAAAGTAGCTTCTTGCGCGGCCTCATGTAGCGGAACACCAATTTTTTGCTTATCATATATAATTGACATTTCCTCACCCACCGGACCATCATATTCGCGAGTAATCATTGAAATGGCTTCTGATACCGGCATACCAGCCTTAAGCAACCTAACTATAGCATCCAAAGCATCAGCAAATTCTTCTAAAAATTTCTTTTGGCGACGCTGTATTGCTTTTCTTAATATAAAACGTGGTACTCCTAGCAAACCAATAATAAAAAATAATATAGTAGGAATAATTTTCAGTTCTAAATAATTAGCAAACCCAATCCATAAAACCCCTGATATAAACGATAAAAGCCAGAATTTTGAAACTGGCATATTTGATCCAGCCTGCTGCAATTTCATGGCAATTGATACCCGGCTAGGGTCATCTTTTTTATTTTCATCCTTGCTAGCTTTTAATTTTCTAGCAATCTCCGCGCGGCGTTTATTTTGTAAATCTTTTTCATTTACCGTGTTATCACTACCGCTATTACCACGAATTAACTCAATATTTTTTTGCTGTTTGTTAGAACCCATATTCATAACAACAAAAATCAGTATCCCGACAATTATAAATACAATCAGTGCAATAAGAATAATTTGTAATGTTGTCATATTAAAAAACCGTACGTTTAGTTATTATCCGTACGCCTCCTCCATTGCGTCCATTACCATGTCAGACACGCCATATTGGCGCGCTAGGTCAAAGAATTTAGGGCGCAGCCCCGATGATTTTTGCTTAGTTATAAGTTTACCATTTTCATCTTCACCCAATATGTCAAGGGTGAATAAATCCTGCATTGTTACAACTTCGCCCTCCATTCCGGTGATCTCTGTAACATGAGTTGTTTTACGCGAACCATCTCTAAGGCGCTGCACCTGAATAATAACTTGCACAGCAGATGCTATTTGCTCTCTTACCGCAACAGTTGGCAGGTTAAGCCCCCCCATAGCTATCATATTTTCCATACGTGATATTGCTTCACGTGGATTATTGGCATGAACAGTTCCCATAGACCCATCATGACCAGTATTCATTGCCTGCAATAAATCGAATGCTTCAGGGCCGCGAACCTCACCCACAATTATCCGTTCAGGGCGCATACGCAAACAGTTCTTAACCAGATCTCGCATGGTAATCTCACCCACCCCTTCTAAATTAGGTGGGCGTGTTTCAAGGCGTACGACATGAGGTTGCTGTAATTGCAACTCACAAGCATCTTCACAGGTAATAATTCGCTCACCTGCCTCAATATAGCGAGTTAAGCAATTAAGCATTGTTGTCTTACCAGAGCCAGTACCACCAGAAACAAGTACATTAACACGACACCTACCAATTGCCATAATCAATTTGGCGCAAGAAGGGCTCATTGAACCAAATTCAAGTAAGTTTTCCAGTGTCAATTTGTCTTTTTTGAATTTACGAATTGTCATACACGCGCCATCAACTGCCAAAGGCGGTATAATAACATTCACACGCGAACCATCAGCAAGGCGAGCATCACAAATAGGTGAGGATTCATCAACTCTGCGCCCTATCGCACCAACAATTCTTTGGCAAATTGTAACTAAATGTTGATTATCTCGAAAATTTACCTGAGTTCTTTCAATCTTACCGCCAACCTCAATATATGTGGTATCAGGGCCGTTAATCATAATATCGGCAATATCGTCACGTTCTAATAATTCCTCCAAAGGACCAAAACCAAGCATATCATCGGCACATTCCTTACCGATTTGCTGCAACTCTACTGGTGTTAAATCTAAATTCCTAAAACGTGATATCTCCTCAACGGCGGAATACACCTCCTCTCGCGCAGCCTTAGAATCCATGCGAGCTAATGCCTTAAGATCAATACCATCACGCAAATCAAGCCATATGCGATTGCGACACCTTTGCAAACGAAGGGAAGTAACGCTATCACCTTGTGTTTTTATTTCATTATCTTCTTTTGTGCTATCATGGGTTAGAACAGGATCATCATCCATATTTTTTAACTTTTTCTCAGACTTATCCTTTTCTTTCCCATTATTATCTATGGATTCTGGCGAATTGCTTTTTGATATATTTTCTAAAGTACTTTTCCGATCCGATTGTAGAGTTGAAGATTCAAGAGCATCTTGTACTTCTCCTATAGATAGGCTCATATCATCATTACTGTTATTTTCATTTGAAGTTTTATCTACGCTCTGACTATCAATTGCACAATCTTCTAAAATTTCAATTTTATTATCCGTTGGACTATTTTCTACAATTGATGTCTTTTCAACCTTCTTTTCAGAAAGTCTAGAAGAAGCCGACCCTGCTTGTTTTTTTCCAAACATTATATTTCCTTGTAATTATCTTTTTTTATTTTACCGATAATTTACTTAAAAAACCGCCAAGAATTCCTGAATTTTGTTCTTCTTTATCACCATTATCTTCATCACTTCCTGAAATAACTTTTCTAAGAATTGGCAAGAAAGCATCTTTCAAGAAAACACCGTCCTTATCTTGTAAAATCTGCGCTATTTCACTTTCATGTTTTAAAAATAGTGCAGGTAAATATGGCAATGATAAAGATGGTTTAAACTCCAGAGCCTCTGTTATTGCATCACTATCAACCTCATTGGCTTTTGATATACCTGTCATATTTATTACCAAAGAAACATCATCAGCTTCACCGCCTCGAATTTCTGATAATTCCTTGATTAAAGAACGGCAAAAACGCAAAGATGTAACAGTTGGAGTAGTAACAATTACCGTTTGATGGGCTCGCGATATCACTGTTTTTTTTAAATCTGCACTCGCCCCAGATAAATCAACAAATACAACTGGGTATTTAACCATAAAATTATCCAATATTGCCTCATATTGAATGCCAGTAACTGAAGGATCTAACATTGAGTCTGCGCCACTTGCAAGCAATGTCAGTTTATCAGAATAGCTAAAAAACATGCGATCTAGCGCATCTTCATTACCAATTTCCACCGCTCTTGCAACTTCATAAAGAGTTGCAGATGGATCAAATCCTGCGCCAACACTTAAAGATGACCAACCACCAGCCCCATCAAGAAGCAAAGTCTTATTACCCATTATTTCAGAAGATGTTATAGAAGCCAATAAAGCAAGGCAAGATGCCCCAACCCCGCCTTTTGCACCCATAAAGGCAATTAAACGACTACCTGAAACACCTAATTTATCTATTAAAACCTTTGATACAACATCTTTTAAAACATCAGGCTTAATAGGGCGAACAAGATAATCGCTTACACCCATTTCAATCAATTCACGATATAAGTAAACGTCATTAACCGGACCTATAATTATAGCCGATGTCCCCTCATCACAATATCCAGATAATTCCTCTAAATAGCTAGTGAAATCATCATTTATGTCATCAGTTTGTATAATCAAAAGATCAGGGGATTCTTGCGATGAAAAGGTTGTTATGGCCGTTTGAACATCACCATTAACCGCATTAACATCAACCCGCGCAAATCGCCAATCTTTTTGTAATTCAGACGCGGATATCAACGTATCTTCATCTTTTGAAAAAACGAAGATCTGCGCTTTTGGAAGAAGTATATCTGTTACCTGATGCTCTGCCTCACTCATCAATTTTTACCTGTATCTGTTCGATATGAACATAGAGTTATTTATTAAATTCTAATATTACCTCGCTCACAGTAACATTTAGCCCTTAATATTCTCCTAACAGAATGGTATTTCTTGCAGATTTTTTTTAATAATTATATAGATACATTACTCATCTGTAGCACTCTCACCTTCAAGTGGCTTATTCAGCTCTCCAGTGCGGTAAAGATCTACCTTATTTGCAACAGGGCGAGCATCTGATGCATCTTCTTGAGCCCCGCGCCCTAATAAATCAGCGGGTCTGGCAATTTGACGTGATAACATCGTATCTATAGAACAGCCCAATTTATATTCAGGATCATTTTCAAGCGCAGAGTTGCCCCTATTGAGCATATTATAATCGCACCCCTTTGGCGCAAGAGCTATATAAGAATTATAATTTATAAGAACTCTGGCTTCATCACCTTGAGATTTTACAGGCATTACGCCAGCTTTAACATTTGTCACCCCATAATCGCGCAACGAGCGCGCAATATCTGCGGCAATATTAGTTGCCATCATAGCCGTATTACGGTAAGAGCGAGGATCATAAGTAACAATAATATCTATTGGGCTAATACCATGTTTTGTATAATGCCTAGCCAGAGCAGATATATATTCATTATCAACATCACCAACCGCAATATCTTGAATAAAAGACTCTTCCTTAACTTGTATAGGATCATCACTGATAGTTGGCGGTTCATATAAATCCATACAACCTGCCACGGATAAAGATAAGAATGCTAAGCCCGCATTAACCATATTTCTTAAAGGTTTTCTAGATTTATTCTTATATGAAAACAAAAATGACAATGACATCGATATTTTATCCATTCTTAATCAAATATTACTTTATCAGCCTATTAAAGATACTACTAGCCCCTAGTCCACTATGTATCCAAATGATCCCGCCTTTGCAAAAATTTCATTATTTTTAAGATCATAGTTACGACGAATATTTTTTGAAAAAATCCTTGCAAGTTCTGCCTGCTTTTTCTTTGGTATACGCTTAGATTTACTTTTATCTGCAAATGGCTCTACCAAATAAGCTGTTACAATTACAACAAGCTCTGTCTCATTGCGACGAAAACTATCAGAAGATATAAGATCTCCTAATATCGGAGTATCCTTTATTCCCGGCAAGCCAGAAAGCCCCTCAGCCGTTTGAGATTGCAATAATCCAGCAATCATAAGTGATCCGCCACTTGGAATTTCAACAGTTGTATCAGCGCGACGAATATCAAGCCCTGGTACGGTAAGGTCTGCCAAAACAACGGCATTCGTATTATCTAGTGATGATACCTCAGTGTTAAGCTGCAAACTTATACGCTTATCAGACAACACTACAGGCTTAAAGTTTAAAGATACGCCAAACTCTCTAAATTCAATTGTAATATTACCAAATTGGTCACGGCCTTTTGGAACTGGAAACTCTCCCCCGGCAAGAAATCCTGCTTGCTGTCCTGACACCGCGGTTAAATTTGGCTCGGCCAAAACATTGATAAGATTTTCTTCTTCAAGTGCAGAGAGAAACAGACCAAGAGCCCCGATACCACTTATGCCTGTATCTAAAAATGCGCTGCCTACACCAAAAGGATCACGAGAGAGCGATAAACCAGATCCACCACCAAAAGAAATAGCGTCAATATTGCCACTTGTCGAACTAGGCGGTGATGAGCCAAATAAGGTCGTAACAGCAAGCTCATTAGGATCATTAGCATTAAGATTAACACCAAGCTCTTTTATAACGCTACGCTCGGCCTCTATAACCTTCACTTTAAGCATAACTTGCTGTTCACCGCGCACCTCTAGAAGATTAGATATAATAGAATCAATATCCCCTTCCCTATCTTGCAAATCACCAACATAATGCGCCACAAGACTAGCAATTTTCCCAGCATTACTAGCATTAGAAACTGTGCCTGTTAGGATAATCTGATCATGTACTGATCCCACCCTTACATTTTCATCAGGGAATAATTTTTCAACAAGACTTTGTATTGCCTGCAAATCATAAGTAACATGAATATCTATACGCTTAGCAACATTACCATCAGCATCAAGCACAATTATATTTGTATCACCAACCTCTAGACCTACGGCATAAAGGCGGTTTGATTTAACTGCCTGAATATCAACAATAGATGGATCTGCCACTAAAACATCAGAAATATCATCAGGCAAATTTATAATATCCGCCTTACCCAAAGTAAGCTCTAATGGGGGAGCAGTTTTAGACACATCACGCAAAGAAACCAAATTACCCTTTGATGCCATAGATTCATGACCAAACACAATGCTGCATAAAGAAAATACAACAAATAATATAAGAGTCCTTAATGAATTTTTCTTTAAACCTGTCATGAAACCTGTCATGGCCATATCTTTCACCTTAAAATCTTTAAAACACCTAAAATAATAATTAACGAACTGGAATCACCTGCATATCTGACCCACTATAGATACGAACAGTATCAGACGTTATACCTGACTCTTTTTTGTATTTTTTATACTCTTCGAATATTTCATCATCAATCGAGGTTAAGCGAGCATCTGTAATAGCCGGAGCATCTTCATTCTTAGCATCATCACCAACACCACGCATTGCCAATGTTATATCACCCATTTCAGAAGCCAGAGCCAGCTTTTCTGCATCACGAATTGAAACCGCCAAAGTAACAGTCTTACCAACCTTGATTTTATCATCGTTAGAACGCTCTGCCTTTTGATCTATTGCTAATACTCTTATGCGCTCTAATATTGTTTCAGTTGCAATATCATCAAGATTGCGCTGCACCATAGTTTTAACATCAGGATCATCATCATCAATTACGATACGGTTCTTATATGTAAGTATAACATCAACATAAGATCCCGGAGCAATGAAACCAGCAACCATACCTTCTGCATTAACTTTAATTGATACCGCTCTTTCCCCATCTTTAAGTCGCGCTGCAACGAAGTTACTTTTTGTATCTTTTAAAATTGCACTGCGTACAACGGCTTCACCCTTAGAAAAATTACGATCTATCCTTCCCTTAAGGGCATCTTGAGGCTCTTGATCTTTTTTACGAGTAATAGCACCTTTAAATAAATTATCTTTTGACCATTCCTTCCAGATAAGATCTCCCTCTTCCAGCTCATGACCCTTTTTAAGATCATAAGCTGCAACCAGAACTTCTACACCATCATCTACCACCTTACTTTTTTTACCACCAAGCGTAACTTGCACTAAAACCGCAACAAGAACCGCTGCCATTACCGCTCCACCAAGCACAATCAATATATTCTTATTCATTTTCTTCGACCCCGGCTCAGGACTAATAATATTCATAATAAAAAATACTCAGACATAGAAGTTACAGACGAAAATTGCATTCAGACAATACAACAGAAATACTTTACGTATTCCATCATACAGACCCTTTATTAACAATTAGTGAACTCAACTTCGTGACCGATTCGACTTATAAAAAAGAAGCCAGAACATTGGTCGACAGATACCCAGTATGTATAAAAGAAACAAACAGCCCAACGGCTATAGCTATGCCATAAGGCACCTTACTAGCGCCACATTGGACTTGTGCGATCCAACTCCCCTCAAGTGGAGATTTAAATGGTTTCTTATTCTTTAAATATAGCGCAACAAACCCTAGTACGCTACCGAAAAGAGTCATAAAAAATAAATAAATCGGGAGATATTTCAAACTAACCCAAAAAGCACAGGCCGTAGCAAATTTAGAATCTCCTGCACCTAAAAGTTTTAATCCAAATAAAATAAACGTTACAAAAAAAGTTACAATGGCAGATAATATATGCATGTATAATGAATCGAATATTTTGTCATTACCGCCTATATAAAGGGAAATAGATGCAACAAAAAATGCAATAATTATATAAAGACTATAAATATTTGGAATTTTCATATGTTTAAAATCAGAAATACCAGCCATAACCGATACCCCCAAAGTTACGAATACACAAATAAGAAAAATTACAAGAAGAATCATAATATAAACGCTACACTAAAATTATTAAGAAATCGATAGTAACCACCCACTTATAGACATAACAATTTTCCCTCCTTTAGCATTACAAAAAAAGAAAACCCGCCGGAGATAGCTGGCGGGTTTTCCATTATTTTAAACTTTTTTTATAATACTATATTGCGTCTTGAATACTTACGAATAGAGCATCTAGGTCAGTCCCTACCAAGCCCACAGTAACAGCGATAGCCACCGCGATACCTGCCGCAATCAGACCATACTCGATAGCTGTTGCGCCGTCTTCTTCTCTTACATAAGCTGCGATCAATTTATTAAACATGTTTATCTCCTTTACAAGATTGTTAAAATTTTAAATTCCGGTATACCCATACTTCAAATAAATACTCGTGAAGCCCTTAACCGATAAGTTAAGAATATCACGATATTACTTAACAAAAAGTTAAAAACCCAAGTAAATAGAAAGATTTTTAAGTAAAAAGTTTAGATGTATTTATATAAAATTTTATATAAATTAGTTTTACAAGTAAATATAAAGTATACATTGGTCATTACTTAGCGCTACACCATAGTTAATAAAAAAACTCCGAGTAAACACCCCGTAATGAGAATATTTACTCGAAGCATATTAAATAAATATATTATGTAATATTTACTAATCCATGATATACAAATTACTTAGCTGCCTGCTTATTTCTTCAAATGTATCAATTAGATCCTGCTGACCTGGCGCGTCAAAATAATAATCAGGAGAAGTCGCACAATTACGGTAATAATCTTTAGTGGATTCACTAACCCCACCTGCAAATGTGACCGTATAAATTATTGCCCCCTCATCTTTTAATTTCTGACAAACTTCAGCAAAACGATCATTTAGATCACTCGCTGTTAAATCATGATCCGATGTTCGCCCATAAGCTGAGTAATAAGGATGAATTGTATTCACGCCATCAGTCATCATAACAACTGCTTTGCGCCAATATTGATTTGTCCATTCCACCCCTTCCTCAAATGGAAAGCTAGGTGATAAAAGTCGATATCCCCAAACCATACCCAAATTACCATGAGTATAGCCGCTGGCAGTCATCATGTCATTAGAAGTTCTTAACTCACTTGGACTCGTAGTTAAAGGAGTAACTGGGGTTTTAGGGCAATGAAAATTTGGACCTACATATGGATAATAAGTACCCCAATACCAGTAACCATAGCAATTTGCATTATCATCATCGTCACGACAATAACGATACATATCCCAAGGTCCTTGATTATCAGTTGTATCATCAGGATAAGGCAAAGCCTCAACACATCCCAACCAATCATTATTACTTACGCTACTACTGCTATTGGTTGTATATTGAAGGTTGAATGGGTTATTTACAAAGGCTGATCCATAATAATCTCCGTTCTTATCTTCCCCAAGCCCGTAAGGCCCTACATTTACCGCTCCGCTATAAGGTACAAGTCCTATTTTAATATATTGCGGATCACGCGTAACCATAGAATCTAAAGACTCAGCACTAGCCGCAGCCCCATCATCTACATCTATACCATACATTATATAAACAAAATTATTAGCAGCTGTGCGAAGTGCTGATATGTTATCGTTATAACTCATTGATCCTGTATTATCCATGACCAAGACAACCTCAATCCCTTGCACTTCTCTAAGTACAGTTGTTGTTGCTTCGACATTTATTGTATCAATACCAATAATTCCTAAAAATAAAGTCTGATATTGCGCTGTTCCTGATACGATAACCTTATCACCAACAACTTGAACTGTTGGTGTAAATGTAATACCTAGCTTATTATCAGGATAATTGGCATCAAAGAAATCTAAAACTTTTTGCTCTATAACGGCCTGATCAGTTCCCGAAGCCGTAGCGGCCAATGCCGCAGCGTCAAGAGCTTGAGCCAAACGCTGTTTTACAAGATAGGCTCTTGAATAGTCTAACGACATACCAGCAGCCCCTATAAGTATCGGTGCCATAATACCAAATAATATTGCAATAGATCCCTTTTTATCAGAAATATAATTTCTTAATAATGCCCAAATACACTGTTCCTTTTTCATGAGCTATTCCTTTCATTTTTGTCCGCAATCACGGCTCTTTTGTAACAACTGGAGAGCTGCGCCCACGACTAAAAGCCGTTTCTTGTATTTCAAACGCGCTCATAACAAATCCAGTAAAAAGTGGTTGATAATTATAAACAACAGAAACCATAACTACGCCTTCATCAGGTTGTTCTAAGGCAACAACATTAGCAAGAGGATCTGCAACTGGACTCATATTAAATGTTTCACGCCAGACAATTTCACTATTTGCATTTTCATCAAATCTAATGCTTACTATATCAACGCCATAGCTGCTTGAATCCAGTGGCTCAAAAGCTAATCTTCCTGCCTCGATGGCTTCGGAAATATCTGAGGCACTGACAATACTTTGTCTAGTAACCAAATCAGCCACTACTTGAGAGGCTCTTATTGTTTTTTGATCTGCTAAAATCGCATTCCCGGCATCAAATACACCGACTAATAAAACAAGCATAATTGGAAATATCATCGCAGCCTCTATGGCTGCCAGAGCATTTTCCTCGTTTTTCCACCTATTCCATAATTTGCGAAACTTTATAAACATTACTATGCGCCCCCCTGAAATTCATAAGGTTCGCTTTGCATTACTATAGTTGACATAAATAAAGTTGATCCCCCTGGACCATTTAACAAAGGTCCAACTAACGGAGTAATCATTTGATAACGATATGCAACCCTTATTATAACCTTGCTATTAGAACCGCCTGGGTCAAATGGCTGGGGAACAAGATTTCCATCAGAATCATATGTTGGGTCAGAAAAATCACTATAACTATTTATTGTTGTTACTTCTATAATCATATCATTACAATCGACAAGAACAGTTGCAAAGTCACATAAAGCATCTCTAAACATCTGCTCTGGATCACCGCTTGTTTGTTGAACTTTTCCTGTCTTAATCAAACGAGCAGCAGAATCTGTTGCTCCTTCTACCAAAGAGGCTGATAAAAACATTAAAGAAAGCTCTATAATTCCAAGACTTATAAGCAGGTAAGGCATGAATAACATGCTAAATTCAATAGCTGTTGCCCCATCTTTTCTTCTAACCCATTTATTCAACAATCTAATCATTAATTATATGCCTTAAAATCATCTAAATGCCTAAATAGATGGCATTTAATTCAAATTTGTTCTTGTTTTTGACCACAAAAAAAGCGGTCAAGCCGCTTCTTACATATATTGACCTAGTTGTAAAAAATACAACTCTGCCATTTAATCAGTATAATATTACAATTATAAATAAATGGTTAATAATATGACCTAAAATCCAAAATTATCTATCTTTTACTCTATAGTTATTTGGCTTTATTTTAAGAACAAGGCACAAGTAACAAAGCTTAGTAACCTATGTCAGGGATGCCACAACAAAGTCATAAATAAAAGTCATAAATAAATGTAAGTTACTTAT
>JALTAZ010000027.1 GCA_027075555.1 Micavibrio sp. | reverse complement strand
CATGGCATCTTTGCGATTCATTTTCAGCTATAGTTAAAAATCCATTACGAAGCTTTTCATGAAATTTTATATCCATACGCTCAAAGCGATCTTCAGTTTGTTTATAACCAATATTACCAGCCAAACGTTTATTAGAGCGATCAAGACCTAACTTAACATCTATATCTAAAATAAGTGTTATATCCGGAACAAAATCACCAATGGTCATTTCTTGAATTGACTTTATTTTATCAATTTCAATACCTAGCCCATATCCTTGATAAGCAATTGTGGAATCAGTAAAGCGATCACATATTACAATCTTACCATTTTCCAAAGCTGGTTTTATTACCTTTTCTATATGGGTAATGCGCGCTGCAAATAAAAGTAAAACCTCAGCCAAAGGCTCCCAATTACCACCATAACGTTGCACCAATAAAGATCGTATGGCCTCACCTTCGTCTGTGCCACCAGGTTCACGAGTAGTTACAACCTTATAATTTTGAGCCATTAAATATTCAGATAGACGATTTATCTGTGATGTTTTTCCAGAACCTTCCCCACCTTCAAGTGTTATGAATAGACCCCTTTTTTCTATATCATCATCAGGCATTATTTAAACTTCCCCTGCCCTGTTGTTAAAATCCGCGACTTTTTTATAATTTTTGCAAAAAAACCAAGTTCTGCAACATCATTTGCTGCTAATAATGGCATTTCTACAACATCACTTTTGGGGGCATAAATTCTTGCAGTTCCAACAAGCTGCCCTTTTATAATTGGAGCTTTTAACGGAGATTTATATGTAATTTCTACCTTCACATCTGATGCATAAATTTTAGGTACAATAACAGTTACTGGCTCTTTTACTACTAGCCCCACTTTACTTTTTACACCCAAATAAACTTTTGCATCACCTAGTATCTTACCATTATCAAATAAAGATACTTTTTTAAAGCCATTTAATGCCCACTGCATAAGGCGTGTAGCTTCTTCTTTTCGCTCTTTCTTACTAGCCATACCATTAAGCACCATAACAACCCTACGTCCGTCTTTACTTACAGCTGAACCAATTAATCCATATCCTCCATCTTCTGTATGCCCTGTTTTTACACCATCTGCGCCAATTCCTTTATATAATAACGGGTTACGATTTGATTGTTTTATATTACTGAAAGTAAATTCTTTTTCTGAAAATATTTTATAATATTCAGGAAAGTTTTTTATAAGCGATATTGTAAGTTTAGAAAGATCGCGCGCGGTTGAGTAATGATTTGGATCGGGCCATCCACTAGCGTTAATAAAATGGCTATTTGTCATGCCAAGATCTTTTGCTTTTTTATTAAGAGCATGTGCAAAATCATCTTCACTACCTGCTAGACCTTCGGCTAATACTATTGTTGCATCATTGCCAGATTGAACAATTACCCCACGAATCAAATCTTTGATTTTAACCTTCTTGCCAACAGGAACGAACATCTTTGATCCACCCTTTTTCCATGCTTTTTCACTCACAAGAAATTCATCATCAAGCGATAAATCTCCCTTCTTAAGAGCCTCGAACACAAGATACATGCTCATTACTTTACTCATTGAAGATGTCGGCATTTTTTCATCTGCATTTTTTTCAAATAATACCCTACCTGTATCAAAATCAACTATAATTGCTTGCTTGGCCGTAGAACTCATATTCTTAGAAGCTATTGCAATATTAACATTCACAAATAAAGTTAATACACTTATGAGAAAAACATTTGATAAATATTTCATTAGTAATAAACCTTTTCATAGAGAAGTAATAATCTATTATTAGCTAATCTACTATTATAAGAGCATTTTTATAACCATTATCAACCAACTTTTTTAGCAAAGAATCTGCTATAGATACACTAGTAGTAGGAAAGCGAACACGGAAATATTCTTTATCATTTATGATAATCGGATATATTTGTGCGCGTCCAAATTTATCTAGTGAACTTGCATAATTCATAGCAGATTCTCTAGTAGAAAAAGCCCCCACTTGCACAAATATATTTTGAGTTTTAACCGGAAACTCTGAAATAACTGGATCAGGGTAAAATGCCCCGTTTTTTATGTGCCCTGGAATATATTGTTTATGCGAAACAGCCTTATTATTTGATACATACTTAACATTAGATGACACATTAGGTGATTTATATGATGGATGGTTCATAGGAACTTCTATTCCGTTAGTAGAGCGCCCGCTTTTGGCAAGTTGTGCAACATAACGGCTTTCTGCCTCAAGAACCTGCACCCTTACCTTAGCAACACCTTTGTTTTTAAAGCCTAGTAGTTCAGCTGCGCGTTTTGACATATCAATTATACGCCCATAGGCATAAGGTCCCCTATCATTTACACGAACTATTAAAGAGCGACCATTTTCAAGATTTGTAACTCTTACAATGCTTGGCAAAGGCAAAGTTTTATGTGCTGCGGTAATCTCATTTTGATCAAATATTTCACCATTAGCTGTCTTTTTCCCATGAAAGTTTGGGCCATACCAAGAAGCTATACCAGTTCTATTATAGTTATAATCTACGGCTGGATAATATTTTTTACCTTTAATTTTATAAGGAGAACCAACTTTATATTTTCCCTGACTTTTTACACTACTGCCTGTCATCTTCTTACCAAAATGTGATGCTAGCTCTATTTGAGAACAACCTCCAATCAAAAAAAATAACAAGAGCAATGAAAGTATATATAATTTTTTAGACATTTAAGCCCCTACTCTTACCTTATTTTAATTACTTTTGTGCAATTTGATCTGCTAATAGTCCAACAGAGGTTGCAAAATAAGTTGATCTATTCCATTTCATAATAGAGCGATAATTATTATAAACCAGATAGGTTTCACCACCCAAACCATCAGGAGCAACCACCGAAGCCAGCATTCCTCTTACAACAGGAATATCCTGCCCGTCTGGTAGTTTGACACCCAGATTTTTCCAAGTTTGCAAATCGTGTTTAACCTTTAAACCAATTTGAGATTTTTTTATATTCTTAGGAAGAATTATCCTCCTTCCCCAACGCTGATCTTCTATCCATCCACTTTTGTTAAGATAATTTGCAGTAGAAGCAAAAACATCAGGAAGGCTTGTCCATATATCGCGCTTTCCATCTCTATTACCATCAACTGCTAGCCGATTAAAACTTGAAGGCATAAACTGATTTTGTCCCATTGCACCAGCCCAAGAGCCTTTCATTTTGTCATAGCTTATATGACCCGCATCAATAATTTTAAGAGCGTTAATAAGTTCAGAGCGAAAAAATTTACTGCGCCTGCCATCATACGCTAAGGTTGCTAAAGCCTCAATAACGTTAAAGCCTCCAGTATTATTACCATAGCTAGTCTCAATTCCCCAAAGCGCAACAATATATTGTGCAGGAACACCATATTTTCTGGCTGTTTTATCCAAAATATCCTTGTGTTTTTTATAAAGCCTGCGCCCTTGCACTATACGTGCATCGTTGATTACACGTTTTTTGTATCTGGCAAATGTCATACTACCTTCAGGCTGTTTACGATCTAGCTCTATTATGCGAGGCACAGGTTTAATGTCTTTTGTTGCTGCTTCAACAGTTTTTTTCGAAATACCCTTTGATATAGCCTCTTTCTTAAAATCTGAAAGCCATTTATCGAAAGAAATTTCATTTGAGTAGGAAACCTTTGAACATAAAAGCAAAATCAGGCAAAAAATTGATAAAATTGAATAACGGTACATTATCTCTCCTGTTTTTTTATTTTTGCGAATCACGCTCATAAAGCCTAGACATAATCTCAAAGATAAAGGCGGTGCTCCAACCAAACAAGATAAAACCATTAGCAGATTGAAAAGCGCTCACAAGTCTCCATTGTTCATTAAGAACTATGTCACCAAATCCTACCGTTGTGAATGTCGAAGTTGAGAAATAAAGAGAGGCTTCTAATGTATCAATGGCTCCTGCTAATAGATAAAATATTGCCCACAGCCATATTTGAATAATATGAGCAACAAACACCCCTAAAACTGCCGAAACAAGAAGCGGTATTTTCCAATGGCTCTTAAAAAGCAATCGTGCACTATTAGAAGTTTTTTCAATCCAACGTATCAATACGTCTAGAAAAATTGCGTGTATTGTAACTGTTACGCATATAAGAACCGTGCCGATAAACAAATCCATGATGAACATTGAAAAAAACCTATATTTTTTTAATTTTATACTAGACAGACATACCTAATTATCGCTACAAAATGAACCCTAATGTTGCTAAAACCATATCATAAGCTGGAGAGATGGCAGAGTGGTTGAATGCACCGGTCTTGAAAACCGGCATGGGTGCAAGCCCATCCAGGGTTCGAATCCCTGTCTCTCCGCCACTTACCCTCTATTTATTAACAATTACTATCTTCTGAAACGCTTTGTGAGCTTATCTTGCAGAATAAGTTGTTGACGTAAGCTGAATTTTTACTTAATTCGGTTACAGTAAAACATCACACATTTTTAACACAAAACGTCACACATGCGCCATATTATAAAAATAAAAGGCTGGTTCCACTTTAAACGCAGAATACCAAAACGGTATCTGAAATATTATGATGGCCAGGAGATAATACAGGTAAGCTTGAAGACGACATCAGAATCTATTGCCATTCAGCGTGCATCAGTATTAAGAGAGGAATTAGATAATTACTGGAATAACATCGTAAAAAATATACCGATGGATAAGGATTATGAATATAGCAAAGCTGTTCATACAGCCCAAACATTCAATTTCTCGTACAAATCTATTTCAGAGCTTGCAGGTTCTGATGTCAGCAAGATTATTGATCGTTTAGATGCGTTGCAATCGGATATACCCGAAACCGACGAAAACGCCCTATGTGTCAGGGTAGTTGTCACCTAAATTGAATTAGACAGGAGACAACAGAAATGGGTAAGAAATACAGTGAAACATTCAAGAAGCGTGCGATAGAAAAAGCATTAACTCGTAGTGCTGATGT
>JALTAZ010000026.1 GCA_027075555.1 Micavibrio sp. | reverse complement strand
GTACTCAATATATTCATTTATTATTGTGTTATATATTGTTGTTCCAAAGTTTATTATTTGAATTTTGGAACACTATGAGAGTTATAAACATTATTTCTTTATATCTATAGTCAAGCCATCATATGCAGGAAAAAACCCTTTGGGAAGATTTCTTAATAGAGTCTGATAATCCATCAAGGTTGAAAGACTAGATATATAAACTTTATCTGCGCCTATGATTTCATTGTATTTAAATATAGTCTCAAGATCTACATGTACATCATTGTCAGGATTATTATAACCAGCACCATCAACAATCCAAATCCTAGAGCCTTTAATAATACTCAATGCTTTGTCATCAAGACGTTTCATGTCAACACAATACGAAACATCGCTAAAACGATATCCTGTTGATATACAAGTTCCATGATCCATTTCAAAGGGTATGAATGAAATATCGTTAAATTGCAGTTCTTTATAATATTGATTATCTTTAAATGGTCTTGGCTCTAGTATAGATGGATAGAAATAAGAATGATTTCCACCATAGAATAAATATTTAAAACGTTCTGATATCTCGTCTAGAGTTGATTTACTTGCATAGCATGGGATCATTTTCCTGTTATTTCTGAAGTAAAATGAGCGTATATCATCAATACCGTTAGAATGATCACCATGATGATGCGTGTATAACACGCAATCAAGATTAGTAATATTAAACATATTCATTTGAGATCGAAAATCTGCCCCCGTATCAATAATTATTGTTGTTTTTTCAGATTGCACCGCCAAACAACATTTAAAGCGCCGATTTTTAGGTTCATTAGGATCACAATCCCCCCAATAATTACCAACGGCAGGAACGCCAGAAGAATTGCCACAGCCTAATATAGTTAATTTTAGGCTCATATTAATTTTGCCTTTTTAAATAGTCTAAAGAAATTGTCAGTTGTTATTTTTGCAAATTCTTCTTTAGATATACCATAAAGATCGGCTAAAAATTCACCTATATTAGCAACATAAGCAGGTTCATTTACCTTACCACGATAGGGCACTGGAGCTAAAAATGGAGCGTCAGTTTCTACTAAAATACGGTCAAAAGGAATTAACTTAGCAATTTGCCTAAGCTCATCTGCTTTATTAAAAGTAACAATCCCTGAAAATGAAATATAAAACCCCATATCAAGGGCTTGATCTGCTAGCCATGGTGATGAACTAAAGCAATGCATAACACCTGATAAGTTAGTTCCTTCCCCCTCTTCTCGCATTATTTTGGCTGTATCTTCATCAGCATTTCTTGTATGCACAATCATAGGAATATCAGCGCTAATACAAGCTCTTATATGTTTTCTAAAAGATTGTTGTTGCTGCTCATGCGGGGAATTATCATAAAAATAGTCAAGACCAGTTTCACCAATAGCAATAACTTTATCATTAGCCTTAACTAAATCAACTATATGCTCTTGTGATAATTTTTTCTCTTCTTCTAGCTTCGTATCATGAGGATGCGTACCAACGCTACACCAAATATTATCATGTTCATTTGCTATATTTAGCAAAGTATTAAACTCATTTGATATACGGCAACAAACTGTCATCATACCAGATACTCCTACCTTTTTGGCATTGGCAATTATCTTAGATGGGCTACCTTTTTCCTTAATGCCTGGATGATTAAGATGGCAATGAGAATCAATCCACATGATTTATTACGCAGCCTCATCTTCTATAATGCGTGGAAACACGCCTTCAGGTTTGTTAATTTTTATACCTGCCTTTAAGGCATAATCTTTTGATATATGCTTGAACATACGCTCATCTGTTGGAATTTTTATTTGATCTAAAATTTTTGGCGCACAATTAGGGGTAACTGGTTGTACTATTATTGCCAAACACCTAATTACCTCAGCAAGCACATATAAAACGGTATTCATACGTTCATAATCGGTGCGCTTAAGTGTCCATGGGGCTTGTGCATCAATATAAGCATCACAATCACTCACAACACTCCAAATATGTTCCAGTGCCCTATTTATCTTCATATGATTAAAGAGTGTGCGAGATCTTTCAACCAAAATATATGCCTTATGGAGCAGTTCTTCATCTTCTTTCTTTAACTTACCTGCAATAGGAACGATACCATCACAATTTTTATAAATCATTGATAATGTACGCTGCGCCAGATTTCCAAGCCCGTTGGCAAGATCTGCATTTATACGCTGTACTGCTTGCTTATGAGAAAAATTTCCATCACTGCCATGAGATACTTCGCGCATCAAAAAATAGCGTATTTGATCTAAGCCATAAGTATCGACCAAATCATCAGGCGATAAAACATTACCAACAGATTTTGACATCTTTTCACCAGCAACATTTATAAAACCATGAGCAAATATTATATCTGGCAAAGCCAAGTTTGCTGACATTAAAAATGCTGGCCAATATATTGCATGAAATCTGGTTATATCCTTACCAATTACATGATAATTGGCTGGCCAGTATTTTTTGAACTCTTCACTTTGTTCATCAGGATAACCAATGGCTGTTAAGTAATTAGTCAAAGCATCAAGCCATACATACATAACATGATCTTCATCATCAGGTACTGGAATCCCCCATTTTAAACGGCTTTTATGGCGTGATATTGACAAATCATTTAACCCGCCTTCTTGCTTTAGAAAGCTCATTATCTCATTCATGCGCGAGGTTGGCTGAAGCGCATCCATATTTGCAGAATAATAATCAATCAAGCGCTCTGTATAATTGGATAGCTTAAAAAAATAGCTTGGCTCTTCAACCCATTTTACCTCTGTCCCTAAGGGGGTATATTTTTGTCCGTTATCTGCCGTGGTTAGCTCATCTTCCATAAAATAAGCCTCTTCGCGCACAGAATACCACCCCTCATATTTGCCAAGATATATATCGCCATTATCTTTAAGTTTTTTCCACATTGCTTGTGATGCTTTATAATGGCGATCTTGAGTGGTTCTTATGAAATCGTCATTTGATATACAAAGCCTTTTAGTCATTTGTTCAAAAATAGCAGCATTTTTATCTGCAAATTCTTTGGGTGTAACTCCGTTTGCTTCTGCGGTTTGAGCAATTTTTTCACCATGCTCATCAGTTCCTGTTAAAAACTTAACGTCATAGCCATCAAGTCGTTTAAAACGTGCCAATATATCGGTCAATATTGATTCATATGCATGACCTAAATGCGGAACACCATTAACGTATGAAATGGCAGTAGTAATATAAAATGGTGTTTTTTTACACATTATTGTAAATTCTCCGAAGATTAAAAAAGGTTGTACAATGAAACGATGATAGCCAATAAGTTACCAATAAAAAATGAAATATATGTTATCTTTAGCCATGTATATTTAGGTTTAAGTATATTTTTGCTCATATCATGAAAATCTTTAACTACTGCAACTGGGAGCTTAGAATCATCATTATAAATTTTGCTAAACTTTTCTAGATAGTCATCAAGCTCCATAACTCCAATATCACCAAAATGCAAAAGATTTACCGTTCCAGATGGTCTTTTTCCTGATCTTCTCTTTGGGTATATACAAAAGATAGATGTAATTATACTTAATATAGAAGTAAATATAACGATCATTGCCGCCAAACTAAATTCAGGAATACTAATCCACTTTATTGCAAATGGAATTAAAATTGAATTAACAATAATCATGGCTTGGGCTTTTTGGTCTGCTAAATTAACAAAAGCAGTAAGTTTTGACATTGTCGCTGACAATATCTGCGCTCTAGATAGTGAGTTCCATTTATTTAAATCTTCTGCCATTTGGGTTTTTGCCATATTATATAATATAAATATACAGCTATTGATTTATCATAAGAAATGAAGCACGTACAGCGTCACGACGATCTAGATTAGAAAATTCCACGCGCTCATAATGATTTTTTAGCTCATCACAAATTCTTATGACTTTTTCCAAAGAGTATTCATAAAATATGTTATGCAAAACAGGTGCTTGCAAATATTCTGGTATAACATTATTTCCACGAGCTTTTAAAAGTAATATCTTGCGCATCATTTTTTGTAATATATCAACAAATACTTGATATTGTTTGTCTTGAGCGACTGTGGATAAGCTATTTGAAAATTCGTGTATTTTATAAATATCTCCATTTTTTGCATGTTCTAGGTGATCGATTATATCTTTGATCATAGATAAAGCATCATTTTCAAGATATTTAACGGCTATGCCAAAACTACCATCAGATAAATCACATAGTGTTTTCATGTCTTTATCAGATAGGTCATACCCACTCTTATGAAATAGCTCTCCCATAACATCTGAACTAAGTGGAGAAAAATAAAGTTTCCTAGCTCTAGAATGGATGGTAGAGATCAACCTTCCTAAACGATGCGCTATAAGTATGATAAGTACGTTTTCAGGCGGTTCTTCTAGGATTTTAAGAATAGCATTTTGTGCATTTCTATTCATTGTGTCGGCATCTTCTATGATAACAATACGCCACCCTCCTTCCGAAGAAGTTTTACGTAAAAAAGGTTCTATCTTCCTAAGGGTTTCAACCTTTAGACTAGAGTCCTTCTTACCTTTTGCTTTATCAAATATGCGGTAAATATGTAGCAAATCAGCATGTCCCCCCGAAGCAATGCGCCTAGATACGGGATCATCCGGGTCGACATCAAGCGATGATATTTTTTGCGGTAATTCTTCTTCACCAAACAAACCTGCGGAAGAATGATTGCTAATATTTTTATTGTGTTTTAACAAAAACTTAGCAATACGAAAGGCCATTGTGGTCTTTCCAATCCCTTCAAAACCGGAAAAAATCATCGCGTGGGGAATATTATTTTTCCTATACATATCAATGAGTAATTTTTCTTGTTTATCATGCCCAAGACAAAATTTCATGGATCTAGGGTCACACAGTCCTTCATTGCTAATATTTTTACTAACAAAAGATATATCATCTTGACCAATTTCATCATCACTAAAAAGATTCATAAATTATTTCCTAAAGATCATTTTATTTTAGATAAAATAATGTCTTTTACATTATCAAAAACAATATCTATATTT
>JALTAZ010000025.1 GCA_027075555.1 Micavibrio sp. | reverse complement strand
CTGCCTTTATTGTGTAATCGTCTTGATTTACATTCTATTGAATCACTGGAGGCAAAGCTTATTTTAACTCGTAATGCTGTGAATAAGGTTGTTAATGTTCATGGTATAATAGATGCAGTTATATATCAAAAATGCGTTATAACTGGCGACCCTGTTATAGAGTATGTTGAAGATAGCTTTGATGCATGGTTTGCAGAGCCAAATAACACTGTATCTTTTACTAAAGTTAAGCGTGAGCGCTCTTTACCAGTAGAAGGTAATGAACAACCTATGCTTGAGGAATATGAAGATCCTGAAAATATTATTGATGGAGTGATTGATCTAGGAGAGCTGGTAACTCAGCATTTATCTCTTGCAATAAATCCATATCCAAGAAAAAAAGGTGCGGTTCTAGAATCAGATAATGCCACGCCGGGTAGTGTTGATGATGAAGATATATATGATAATCCGTTTGCGGCTCTAAAGGCATGGAAAGCTGATGAGAAAAAAAACAATAATAAATAGAAAAAAGAATATTTAAGTTAGATAATTTTCTTGCCTTAATGCATTTTTTTATGTATTACCCTGTTTTCGTCTGTAATGTTATTTGTAGATAAAAGATTTTTTTAAGCACGAAAAGGATAGGGTTCATGGCTGTACCAAAGAGAAAAACAACAAAATCCAAGCGTAACATGCGCCGTGCGCATCATGCTCTTAGTGTAGAAAACTGGGTTGAGGATAGTAATACAGGTGAGGCTGTTCGTCGTCACCATGTAGATCTTAAAACTGGAATGTACAAAGGTCGTCAGGTTTTAGAAGAACGTTACTAAGCTTTATTGCTTGTGTTGTTTGGTGTTTAAAAAATACGTTATTTACGTTATATTTCGTTGAAGTTATTTGTTGCGCGAGTGCCTTTTTGCATTCGCGTATCGTTCTTTAAATACAAATGGGATTTCTTATTTGAATAATCAAAAAAGTAAATTTACTAATATTGCCATTGATTCTATGGGCGGAGATTTTGGTCCTAGTGAGGTTATACCTGCCTTGAATATTGTATTGCAGGGGCGCGGGGATATTTTTTTTCTAATTTTTGGTGATGAAAATAAAATTGCTGGTTATCTTTCTAAATTCCCTGAATTAAAAAAACGTTCGTCTGTTATTCACACAGAAAAAGTTATAGAAAATGATGAAAAACCATCATTAGCATTGCGTTCTAGTAAGGGCAGCTCTATGCGTATGGCAATTGAAGCCGTAAAAAATGGTGAGGCTGCGGCCGTTGTTTCTGCTGGAAATACGGGGGCATTGATGGCTTTGGCAAAAATGGTTCTTAAAACTGTTCCCGGTATTCACCGCCCTGCAATCGCATCTGTTATGCCAAGTGTTAACGGCGATAGCATTATGCTGGATTTAGGAGCAAATATATTAGTTGATGGTGAAAACCTTGTTCAATTTGCCGTCTTAGGTTCTATTTTTGCTAGAGCTCATAAGAAAATAGAAAAACCAAGTGTTGGTTTGCTTAATATTGGTTCTGAAGAAACGAAAGGACCAGATCATGTCCGCAAGGCTGCAGAAATTTTGTCATATGTTGATTTTCCAGGGAAATATATTGGATTTGTTGAAGGAGGTGACATAACAAAAGGTAGTGTCGATGTAATAGTTAGTGACGGTTACGCGGGAAATATTGCTCTAAAAACTGCCGAAGGTGTTGGCTCTCTCATCAGGCAGTATTTTGTTGAATCTTTTTCTTCTAATCCTTTATCTAGGTTAGGTGGGCTGCTTGCTTATTATCCATTAAAAACATTAAAAAAACGTATGGATCCAAGGCTATATAATGGTGGTGTATTTCTTGGACTAAATGGTTTATGTATAAAAAGCCATGGTGGAGCAGATGCCCTTGCTTTTTCTAATGCTGTTATTCTTGCTGTAAGGCTTGCAAGAAAAGGATATATAGATCAAGTGGTTAGTGATATTTCTAATTTAACCAAGCAGGAAACTTTTATACCTCAAGAATCATAAATTATATAAATTATAAGGACAATCTATTTATTATGGCTATTTGCTCTAGAATTATATCAACTGGAAGTTATCTTCCTAAAAGGATTATGACTAATTTTGATATGGAAAAAATTGTTGATACTTCTGATGAATGGATATTCCAGCGTAGTGGTATTAAACAGCGTCACATCGCCGCCAAAAATCAGAGCACGTCCGATATGGCTGTTATAGCTGCTAGAAATGCTATGGAACAAGCAAATATAAGTCCAAAAGATATTGATGGTATAATAGTGGCAACAACAACTCCTGATCAAACTTTCCCATCTGTTGCGGTTAAAGTTCAGTCTACAATAGGCGTTCCTGTAGGCGTTGCTTTCGATATTCAAGCGGTTTGTACAGGATTTATTTATGCTCTTAGTATTGCCGATAATTTTATTAAGGCAGGGCAGTTAAAGCGCGCGCTTATCATTGGCGCAGAAAAAATGAGCTCTATTTTAAACTGGGAAGATCGAACAACATGCGTTTTATTTGGTGATGGCGCGGGGGCAGTAGTTCTTGAAGCACAGGAAAATAACAGCAATTCAGGAATATTATCAACGCATTTATATGCTGATGGTGGGCTTAGGGATATCCTTTATACTGATGGAGGGGTCAGTACAACAGGTGATAGTGGGCACATAGTTATGCATGGGCGAGAGGTGTTCAAACATGCTGTTAACCTTATGGCAGGGGCAGTAAACGCAGCGTTAGAAGAAAATAAACTTAGAGTAGAAAATATAGACTGGCTTGTTCCTCATCAGGCAAATATCAGAATTATAGAAGCTACGGCCAAGAAGCTTTCATTACCTATGGAAAACGTTATCGTAACAGTTCAAGATCATGGAAATACATCGGCAGCATCTATTCCGCTTGCTTTTGACAAAGCAATAAGATCAGGAAGGATCAAAAAAGGGGATTTGGTTTTATTTGAAGCGTTGGGCGGAGGGCTTACTTGGGGATCTGCTTTGGCTCGTATGTAAAATTCCATTATAATATTAGAATAACCCTTTTAGTCATTGATGATATATCATTTTTTTATAGTTATAATCATATGTAAGATTGACGAAAAGCATATGAATCGTTAGTCTTAGAATTACACAAAATGGAGTTATGGCTATGGGAAGTCGCACTGTTACGCGCGCTGATCTTGCAGAAGCGGTATATGAAGAGGTTGGTCTATCACGAAACGAGTCATCTGATTTGGTTGAATCTGTGCTTGATGAAGTTTCAAAGGCTTTGATCGATGGTGAGAATGTAAAAATATCATCTTTTGGGAGTTTTACGATTAGAGAAAAAGGAGAGCGCATAGGGCGCAACCCTAAAACAGGTGTTGAGGTTCCTATTTCTCCGCGAAAAGTGCTGGTTTTCAGGGCATCACATGTGCTTAAGGATCGCGTTAATAGGGGCAAGTAATCATCCATTTGACGGTTTATTAGTTAATTTAAAGGAAGTTATTTATGCAAAAAAACGCCGCAAAAAAATCTGCTCAGGGCATATCTGATATTAATTTAGATGTAAATAAACCTGTTATTAGGGCTGGTTCTGCAATAAGTGATGTGAAAAGAAGGAAATCTTCTTCTGCTTTTCGAACAATAAGTGAAGTTGCAGATGAGCTTGGGGTAAAACAGCATGTATTGCGATTCTGGGAAACGAAGTTTTCTCAAGTAAAGCCCTTAAAACGTGGGGGAGGGCGTCGCTATTATAGACCAGAAGATGTTGAGCTTTTGCAGGCTATTCACCGCTTGTTGCATGTTGAGGGCTATACAATTAAAGGCGTTCAAAAGCTGTTACGTGAAGCAGGAAAAAAACAGGTTGTAACGGCTTTTTCTTCTAGTAATGTTCGTGCTGAATATAAAAGGAAGCCTCTAACAGGTGATCGAGATGTTGATAGGGATATGGATTTTGACAAAAATTTTGTTCCTGTCGATGATAGTTCTTGTGGCTTGACAAAAGAGCAAAAAGAAAATTTGAAATCTGTTTTAGATGAGCTTAAAGAATTGCGTGGAATGATTAAGCCACGTTGATGATTATTACTATGTAATAATTGCCAAAATACGTTGATTTTCAATCTGTGAATTGTTAGACATTCCTAGTTTATATAGTTTCTTTTTTATCGGAACGTGGCGCAGTCTGGTTAGCGCACTAAGCTGGGGGCTTAGGGGTCGGAGGTTCAAATCCTCTCGTTCCGACCATTTTATGCCTTTTTATCAGAAAAACAGATATATTATGATAAATTATACGAAATAGTTTGACAAAACTTTAAAATATTTATAGAAATCAGCCATTCTTGGGAAAGAGGGGGCATGGTGCTCTCCGTTGAGCTTTAAGCTTAGAATAAAAAAGTTAAGTTCAAACCTGTTATTGGTCTACCAAGACAATTAAAATAAATAAAAGGAAATATCATGAGTGGAAAAAGAGTCCAGGCAAAGCACAAATTAGATCGCCGTATTGGCGCAAATATCTGGGGGCGCCCAAAATCACCATATAATAAACGACAGACTGCTCCAGGTATGCATGGTGCACGTCGTGCAAAGCCAACTGATTACGGTATGCAGCTTTTTGCGAAGCAAAAGCTAAAAGGGTATTATGGTTCTATTGGTGAGAAAAAATTTCGTAACTATTTTAAAGAAGCTAACCGAATAAAAGGTGATACAGGTCAAAACCTTATCGGCCTGTTGGAGCGTCGCTTGGACGCTGTGGTATATCGCGCATGTTTTGTGCCAACTGTATTTGCCGCCCGTCAGTTTGTAAATCATAAGCATGTTAAGGTTAATGGTAAGGTTATAAATATCCCTTCTTACAGAGTTAATGAAGGCGATGTAATTGAAGTATGTGAAAAATCTCGCGAAATACCAATGGTTATTGATTCTACTCAATCATTAGAGCGTGAAGTTCCAGAATATATAGATGTTGATCTTAAGGCTATGAAAGCTACTTTCTTACGTGTTCCAGCTCTTGAAGATGTTCCGTATGCAGTCCAAATGGAACCAAATCTTGTTGTAGAATTTTATTCACGTTAATTTAGCTGAGTTTTTTTGATAAAATTTATAAAGTCGCCTACTTATGGCG
>JALTAZ010000024.1 GCA_027075555.1 Micavibrio sp. | reverse complement strand
GCTTAATTGTCATGGATAATGCTCCATTTCATAGAAAGAAAAAACTGCATGAAATTGCAAATAAATATGGGCATAGAATACTGTTTTTGCCACCATATTCACCCGACTTCAACCCGATTGAACAAGTATTCGGATTCCTTAAAAAACGACGATTATATGCACCTAAAAATACTTCTTTAGAAGAAATTATTAGGGATAAAAATTATTTGGAATGACTATACTTTTTATCTCATACTGACTGTATAAAGAAAATAATATGCACAATATTGTGGTAACAAAGGCATAGCCTTTAATTAATAACAGCATAATAGAACAGCATAATAGCCACAAAAAATATAAATATTATATCGTCAGAATATTGCTCAAAATGACCTTCAAACCTTACTTTATAAAAAACGCTGTTGGCCTACCTGGATAAAGTATAACAATACCTACCATTTCAGTTCCCTTTTTTATTGCAGAGCGCGCCTCCATAGGCGTAAGCCCATGGAGGTACACCATAGTGATTTGGATTTATTTAAAAGGACAGGGCGCAAGTGACAAAGCGTAGTAACCTATGTGAGGAGCGCAGCAGCAAAGTCATAAAATAAATGCAAGTCATTATAATTTACATTGAACCATATAATAGATTAAAAGACTACGCCCTTAACTTACGCTGATCACCTTTTTCAAAAAAATCTTTATATTGTGCAGGAATACGCGCTCTTTTCTTCATAATATTAAAGTCACCATGGCCAGCTTGCTTATGACCAGATTCAGTTGCTGCTGCTCTATAATATAAAACCAAGAAAACTCGTATAGCCGCAGTCAATGACGTTTCCTGACTTTTCCTTGTATAAACAAGACCGCATATATCATGTATAGAACATTTTTCTCTATCCGCTATATCATTAAGAGAGTTCCACATCTCAGGCTCAAGCCTGATAGAGGTTCTACGACCTAAAATTGTTATATTCCTGCTAACTAGCGAACTTCGACCGGCTTGACTAACGCAATCGACTGCGCCGCCAGTTGCTGACGTATTACTTTTCATTTTACCCCCACACGAGCAAAGTTTATTTCCACAAATCTGAAGGCATGGTATAGTAGTAAAAAAAATATTGCAACTATAGATTAAACATTTTTAATTTTTATCGACAGGGCATGTATAAATTTCATTTCATCAGTTAAAATATCATAGATCAATCTTTGTCTTTCCAGACTGCTAATATTGCTAAACCTATCTGAAGATATACATATAGAAAAATGGCTCTCACCCGAACCATTATCCCCTAAATGACCTATGTGATCATGGCTTTGATTTACAACTTCTAGATATGAAGGGTTAAGATGCTCAGTCAATTTATTTTCAATTCTTTTTTGTATATTTTTCATCATTATATTCTAATTTCTCTTTTGCTGATTACTGATTATATCTATATAATAAAGTGGTTATGCCAACAATAAGATTAAAATATAAGTCTCCAGAATTCGAAGAAAATAGCAACAGCACAATCAAAAAGTGCGACATGCCGGGATGTCCAGATTATGGTGAGCATAAAGCCCCTAAACATAGAGGTTTAAATGAATATTATTTTTTCTGCTTTAATCACATAAAGGAATATAACAAAGCGTGGGATTTCTTTGAGGGTATGTCAAGCGATGAAATACAAAACCATATAACCAATAGCTTATATGGTGATCGCCCAACTTGGAAATCTGATGTAAAGGCAGAAGAAAAACTTTATGAGGCAGCTAGAAAAACATATTATTTTGATAATGAAGAAACAAAAGAAGAAACACGTAATAACAACTTTTATGGTAATACTAACACACCAGAATATGAGGCAATGGCCATTATGGGACTTACCCCCCCAATTAATTTAGAAATAATTAAGGCTCAATATAAAAAGCTGGCAAAAAAATATCATCCTGATCTAAATAATGGTAATTCTGATGCACAAGAGCTTCTAAAAAAAATTAATATGGCTTATACAATATTAAAGCTAGCATTTCAGGAATATTCTAAACTTAAAGACCAAAAGTAAAACTCCTAACAATGATTATAAAAGCCTAAAATATGACCGATAATTTTAACAAAGAAAAAGAAGCCGAACGCGGTATGTCGTTTAGCATTACACAAATAAAAGCCAAAGAGGGAAAATACACCACGATTCCCGATACAAAATACAATGCCCGCGAAACATTTGACATTGATTGCGATTGGGAAGTACCAGGGTTTAGTGAAGGCACAGCCAATGTTCCAGACATTGACCCTACATATAAGTTTGACCCTGACACTACCAAAGCCATATTAGCAGGATTTATGCATAATCGCCGTGTTATGATACAAGGTTATCATGGGACAGGAAAATCAACCCATATTGAACAAGTTGCCGCACGCCTTAATTGGTCATGCATACGTATCAATCTTGACAGTCATGTAAGTCGCATAGACCTAATCGGTAAGGATACAATCGTATTACAAGAGGGAAAACAAATTACGCAATGGAAAGAAGGCCTACTTCCATGGTCGATTCAAAACCCCGTTGCACTTGTATTTGATGAATATGATGCCGGGCGCCCCGATGTTATGTTTGTTATACAGCGTATATTAGAATCTGAAGGCAAGTTAACCCTGTTGGATCAAAATCTAGTTATCCGCCCCCACCCTGCTTTTCGTCTTTTTGCAACCAGCAATACCATTGGCTTAGGCGATACCACCGGACTTTACCACGGGACACAGCAAATAAACCAAGGGCAAATGGATAGGTGGAATATTGTATCTACCCTTAATTATTTACCGCATGATCATGAAGCTAGTATAATTTTAGCGAAGTTGCCTGAATTTAATACAAATGAAGGCTTGGCAACTATTGATAAAATGGTAACACTTGCCGACCTAACTCGTGAGGGATTTGTAAATGGCGATTTATCCACCCTTATGTCACCAAGAACAGTGATAGCTTGGGCAGAAAATATGTTAATATTCAAAGATAGAGAAATGGCATTCAGAGTAGCATTTCTTAATAAATGCGACGAGACAGAGCGCCCGATTATTGCAGAATATTACCAGCGCTGCTTTGGTATAGAACTACCGAAAAGCGCGATTAAAAATATAGCCGTTCCTGAATAAGAAAAGCCTATTTAAAAATCCAAAACATTAAAAACAATCTGGGTTTCTATAATATGTTTCGCTATCACAGCTATTAGTTTCAAAACTAGGCAATTCAATTCCAGAATTTTCCAGCAATCTACCTAAAAATTCCTTCGTGCCATCTGATATTTTTCCACTTTTATCAGAAATTTTATCAGCAATATCAGAAGGGGTAGTATGCTCGGGATCAAGACCTATATCTTCTAAAATTTTTTTTGATTCTTCGCTCAGCCCGGTAATAACACCATCAACAAGTCCTGCTCCACTACTTACTGTATTCTTTCCAATGCTTTCAAAATTCTCACGCGTTTCCTCAGGATCATTAACAGCAACATTCCAAAGAAACGCAGCCCCAACGCCTAGACCAACAACCCCGCCAAACCAGTTTTTTAATGATCCCATGACAAATCACCCCTTATATATTATTCTCTATGACATAGTTTTAACACTCAGACACTATTCACGTCAAATTAGAATCTAGATTTATAATATAGATACTGCGCACTATCGAAAAATCAGATACGGTCTCTAACGCTATGACAATTAAAGAAGCAGAACAATTTAAAACCAATACAACCTCTACTTTGCGAGCAATGGCACGTAAGAAAGATCTAGAAGTCACCTACTTGGATATGGAAATGCCATCAGGAAAAACAGAAGATCTTGGTAATCCCAAAATACCTGCCCCGACAGAAAATATGCCCAAAGAAAGACGTGATATTATAAGGGGTTGTGCAGATAATTATGCTCTAAAAATTGCCTATCATAATCAAGCATTGCACCGCGATAACGGTCAAAATAATCTCATAGCACAAGCAGCTTTAGACGCATTAGAACAAGCGCGTTGTGATTCTCTTGGAATATTGAGTATGGACGGAGTAGCGCAAAATCTTAATGCTGTTTTAGAATCAAAAGCTAAGCGCCAAGGATATAATGATATAAAAGAGCGCGAAGATATAGCGCTTGCCGATGCACTTCATATCATTGCGCGTAGCGAAATCAGTGGAATAAAACCGCCTCCATCGGCTATAAAAGCCTATAATATGTGGAAACCATGGATAACAGAGCATTTAGGAGAAAACGGATTTTATGAACTTAAAAAAGTTATAAAAGATCAAAAATCCTATGCAGATACTGCATGTAAATTGCTAGAGCAACTTGGTTTACCTGTAAATACCAATAGATATAAAAATACACAAGAACTACAGGAATCATATGATTTTCAAAACCTTAACGACAGAGAAGAACAAGAAGATCCGCAAGGACAAGAAAATTCGCAAGAAGGCCATTTGGAAGATACAAAAGAAAATCAAGATACAGACAAATCCTTTGATACGGATTTAGATGATATTATAGACGACTTGCAACGTAATGATGAAGTAGTAAGCGAGCAACCCTTTAATCCCGCCCCCAACCGTTTTGCGGATTTTGGTTGTTATGTAGAAGGATATTATAGCGTTTATACAACCGCTTTTGATGAAGAAGTTAACGCAGAGGAACTTGCCGATAATTTTGAGCTAGAGCGCCTGCGCGATCTATTGGATCAGCAACTATCCAATCATCAAGGCATTATAACAAAGCTAGCCAATCGCCTGCAACGCAAACTAATGGCAAAACAACGCAGAAACTGGCAATTTGACCTTGAAGAAGGGATCCTTGATGCCTCGCGGCTTGCTCGGGTAATTGCCAATCCTGATATTCCACTGACATTTAAGCAAGAAAAGGAAACTCCATTTAAAGACACTGTGGTTTCTATATTAATTGATAATTCAGGATCTATGCGTGGCAGACCTATTGCCATTGCCGCAATGACCACAGATATAATTGCCCAGACCTTAGAGCGGTGCGGACTTAAAACCGAGATTTTGGGCTTTACCACACGGGCGTGGAAAGGTGGTAAATCTCGTGAAGTTTGGCTTGAAAATGGACGCCCCGATAAACCAGGCAGGCTCAATGATATTCGCCA
>JALTAZ010000023.1 GCA_027075555.1 Micavibrio sp. | reverse complement strand
TATTAAGTCTAATGTACATGATTATGATTTATTATGCAAATTTAATGATTGGGTGTTTTTTTTAATAATATTTTTTTGATTTATGGTTATTTATGGTGTGTTTGTGCTAAAAGATCTCTTATGTCTATAGGATCTAATTTTTTTGATGAACTGCGTAATAGGATCACTTTGTCAGAGGTGATATCTAGGCGTATAAAAATTACGCGAGCAGGAAGGGAATATAAGGCATGTTGTCCTTTTCATAATGAAAAGACGCCTTCTTTTACTATCAATGATGATAAGCAGTTTTACCATTGCTTTGGCTGTGGAGCGCACGGCGATGTTATAAAGTTTGTAACAGAGCATGATAATATAGGTTTTATGGATGCCGTAGAAATGTTAGCCGCTGAAGCTGGTATGAAAATTCCACAACAATCTCCTAAAGCAGTGCAACAGGCAAAACAGGAAAATAATTTATACGATCTTTTGGAAGAGGCTACTATTTTGATGGAGCAATGCCTTAACGACCCGCGTAATTTTGATGCGATGAGTTATTTGTTAGATCGTGGTATTAACAGAGAAATAATTAAGCAATTTAGAATTGGATTTGCACCAGAAGACGGGCAGTATATTCGCAAAGCTCTTTTGCAAAAGGGCTATAGTGATAAAGATATGATTAAAGCCGGATTATTGCGCCCAATGGCACAAGGGGGTGAGCCTTATGCGTTCTTTCGTGATCGTATAATATTTCCTGTACCCGATAGAAGGGGGCGTATAGTTGCCTATGGTGGTCGTATTTTGCCAGAACATATGCGTCCTCCACAACGTGGAGATTTTGTTCCTCCTAAATATATAAACTCGTCAGAAACTCCATTATTTCATAAAGGGCGTATGCTCTATGGCGAGCCTACAGCGCGCAGGGCAGCGGCTGAGGGGCGGGATATTATTTTAGTTGAGGGGTATCTTGACGTTATTGCGTGCGCGCAAGCAGGAATTAAAGGCGTTCTCGCGCCAATGGGTACGGCCGTAACTGAAGAGCAGATAATATCAATGTGGCAGATGATCCCTAGCGAATCAAAGATTCCAATTCTATGTTTTGATGGAGATAATGCAGGGCGCAAGGCTGCTATTCGTGTTTGTAATAGAATATTGCCGTTACTTGAGCCAGGTAAAAGTGTTAATTTTGCTTTTATGCCAGATGGTGAAGATCCAGATAGCTTAATTAAATCCATAGGTGTATCAGGTTTTAGGGAGGTAATTAAAAAATCAATTCCGTTGTTCGATTTTTTATGGAATACATATACTCAAGGTAAGGATATAAACACCCCCGATATGAAGGCATCTATAAAAAAACAATTAGAGCATGAGATATCGCGTATTTCTGATAAAGATGTTCAAAATTTCTATAGATCAGATTTAAGGGTTAGGGTGTCAAAGATATTCTACCCTAAGCGTTATTACGGATATAATACGGGCGGAGGTAAAAAAACTGGGCAAATTTCTATAAAACCTCAGATGCCCAAAATTAAAAAAAGCCAAAAACAACATTTAGTATCAAAAATATTGCTTTGCACTATTATAAATCACCCTCACATATTTGATTCTATTGAAGAAGTGCTTTTAAATATGGTTATTAAAGATAAAAAAATGGATAGCTTACGGCAAAATATAGTTTCATTTTTATGTGATTATAATGATGCAAATAGAGAAAAACTTATTGACCATCTTGAAAAAAAAGGTTTTTCTCAAGAAATTCGTGACATTTGCAACGAATCTGTATATGTTCACGCATCTTTTTGTTCTCCGTCCGCGGATAAAGGGAATATACTGGGCATGTGGCTCGAATATTGGAATGATTGTAATAATGCAGGACTGGAAGAAGAAATACAAAATGGATGGAAGCGTGCTTATTTTGACTCTAATGAAAAGGAAGAGGAGAAGTTAAAGTCGCTGTTATCGATGAAATCAAGAGGGGAATAACCTTTTTTGTTGGAAAAGTATGTCAAATGCATGATAACGCTATGAAATTCATTTATTAGGAATTACCTTTAACGGATTATTAGGATTAGGTGCACCTGTTATGGTTGGAAATGCGGTTGTGAGTGATAAACAAAATAATGATGATAATCAGAATGTCCTTTCAAAAGGATCAGTAGCTGATGTAGTTCAAAAACTTCTTAAATCAGGTAAGTCAAAAGGCTTTGTAACTTATGATGCCTTTAATAAAGCGCTGCCAGAAAGTGAGTTTTCTTCAGAACAGATAGAAGATGCTATGGCAGTTCTTTCGGAAAAGGGCGTGCAGCTTGTTGAAAATGATGATGAGATTCTAAGCGAATCTAAGGAGGTTAAAAAGGGTAAGGATAAAGATGAAGATTATGAATCTGGTGGTAATATTGCCGATGATGATTCTGGGCGCACAGATGATCCTGTACGCATGTATTTGCGTGAAATGGGCGCTGTTGAGCTTTTATCTCGTGAGGGAGAAATAGCAATTGCCAAGCGTATAGAGGCTGGTCGTGAAATGATGATTGGCGGAATGTGTGAAAGTCCGCTTGCTATTGAATCTATAATTGCTTGGTATAAAGCATTGCAAGAGGGGGATATCCTTCTTCGTGATGTAATTGATCTTGATACTACATATAAAGGTCCAGAGGTTGATGCTACTATTCAGGATTCTAATGAGGAAATTGTTGAAGATGACAATAATAACAGCAGTGAAATCCCCCCCCCTGTTAGTGAAAGCAATGAAAATGAAGAAGAGGGTATTGACGAAGATGAAGATGAGGGGAATGTTTCCCTATCTGTAATGGAAGAGGAGCTTGCCCCACAGGTTTTTGAGATATTCGGTAATATTGAGGAAACTTACAAAAAGATGCGTAAAGTTCAGCAAAAGCGTCTTGATGCCCTTAATAAGGGAGAAAATCCTGATAAAACAACAGATAAGAAATATAATGATCTTAAGAATGAAATGATCTCTCATATGAATGAGGTTCATTTGAATAATGCACGTATTGAACAGCTTATAGATCGCCTATATAGCATTAACAAAGAGTTAGTTAGCATAGAAGGTAAGATTATGCGTCTTGCTGTGTCATGTAAGGTTAAAAGGGAGGCGTTCTTAAAAGAGTATTATGGCTCTGAATTAGATCCTGCATGGATAGACCGCGTTAAAAATTTAAAGGGCAAGGGATGGAAAGACTTTATTGAAAAGCATGGGGATCAAGTTCAAAAAATGCGTGAGCAAATAGGCATGATTTCTGAAGAAGCCATGTTGCCTATATCAGAGTGGCGACGTATTGTTGGCACCGTACAAAAAGGGGAGAAAGAAGCTGCCCGTGCAAAAAAAGAAATGGTAGAGGCAAATTTACGCTTGGTTATTTCTATTGCCAAGAAATATACTAATCGTGGGTTGCAATTCCTTGACCTTATTCAAGAGGGTAATATTGGCTTGATGAAGGCGGTTGATAAGTTTGAATATCGCCGCGGTTATAAATTTTCTACTTATGCTACATGGTGGATCAGGCAGGCAATTACGCGCTCTATCGCGGATCAGGCGCGCACAATCCGTATTCCTGTCCATATGATAGAAACCATTAACAAGCTTGTTCGTACATCGCGTCAGATGATGCATGAAATAGGGCGTGAGCCTACACCAGAGGAATTGGCCGAGCGTTTGCATATGCCTTTGGATAAGGTTCGTAAAGTTTTAAAAATAGCAAAAGAACCAGTTTCCCTTGAAACACCAATTGGTGACGAAGAGGATTCTTCGTTAGGAGATTTTATTGAAGATACTAATGCCATTTTGCCTGTAGAAAGTGCAATACATTCTAATTTGCGTGAGACAACGACGCGGGTTCTTGCCTCTCTTACTCCGCGTGAAGAGCGCGTTCTTCGTATGCGTTTTGGTATTGGTATGAATACAGACCATACTTTAGAAGAGGTAGGACAGCAATTTAATGTTACGCGAGAGCGTATTCGCCAAATAGAGGCCAAAGCCCTGCGTAAACTTAAACATCCAAGTAGATCAAGAAAACTGCGTAGCTTTTTAGATACGTAATTAGATATGTAAGAGTATTTATTTATCAATAGTAATTATAAGGAATTGGAATATGAAATTTTCAAGGGTTTTATGTGCTTTATTTTTAATTCTTATTTATAGTCCCGCAGCTTCATTTGCAGGCGATGGCGATAACCTTAAATCTAGTGATGTAGAAGAATTTTTAGAAGTTTCTAAATTATTACGCCCTTTAGTTGTTGAAATGGAGGCAAAAAAAATACCTCATTATTTTCAGGTAAACCCTATGGCTATGTTAGGTAGGAATGTTCCCTCTCATCTTAAAGCTGTTGAGAATCTTAAAAAGGATTATCCTGAATATTATAATAAGACAGAAGATATCGTTACTAATTTTGTTTTTGGTAAAAAAAATGGGGTCAAACCATATAAGAGCGTAGAAGACTGGGCAAAGAAAGCCGATAGAATTATGCTTGCCTTTTATACATCTCAATCAGATGGGTCAGGGCGCAAGTTTAAGGATCTACAGGCAAAGGCCGCACCATTGCTAATGATGAGCCAAATGACAAAGGAAACTTCTGCTAAGATGCAAGGAATGATGGATATGCTTAAATCTTTCAGTGAAGTATCTGAAGAAGATCAAAATGTTGTAAGGATTCATGAAAAGGAATTGACAATACATTTTGGAACATACCCTAATCCCTGAAAACTCTTGAGTTTTATATATAAGGGCTGTTTACATTATTTTATGTTTGTACCTATAATTTCTTATCTTAAGGAAATTGCAATGGTTATGGGTGAGCTATGGGCATGATAATTACAGAATCTAATAGTGGTGGCGGTCTTTATGGTCGCATGGCTATTGAGATTAAGCAGGTTTTTTTTGATGAGGTTATAAGTCAGTTAAAAGAAAATGGTCGTGATGAACTTGCCGATAATGTTAAATATAGTGAGTTGTTTCAGTTATCTGCAGGTACGTCTTTTGGCGCTATTTCTACGGTTGGAATGAGCAAAATAAACGGGAGAGATCCTTATTTTTCTTCTCCATCAGAACTTGGTGAGTTTATTGATAAAACTGCTAGCGATATATTTCCTTATGATAAATCTTTTTTTGGTAAGTTATTT
>JALTAZ010000022.1 GCA_027075555.1 Micavibrio sp. | reverse complement strand
CCATACCACCACTGTATCATTGCACTTTGAACACCAGCAAACGCCGAATAGCTCTTAACGCCTGTTATATCAACGGGCAAAGCCAAGCCGTTGCCTAAATGCAATATAGCAACCGTCACAATAAATGATAGATAAAACCAGTTAGCAACATATAAATGCGGTTCTTTACGGTTGATTATAGTCATCATAAAAACAAATAGATAAACAACCCACACAACAGTCAGCCATATATCCACATACCATTCTGGCTCTGCATATTCTTTACCCTGGGTAATACCAAGAACATACCCCGTTGCCGCCATAATAATAAATGCCTGATACCCCCAAAAAGTAAAAGTGGCAAGTTTATCACTCCACAACCGCACTCCACATGTTCTTTGCACAATAAAATAGCTAGTACCCAAAAGCGCATTACCGCCAAAGGCAAATATCACAGCAGATGTATGCAAAGGGCGCAAACGGCCAAAATTCAAATAAGGTTCAATATTTAGATCAGGAAAAACTAATTGTAGAGCAATAAAAACACCTGCCAGAAACCCCACTATCCCCCAAAACACCGTGGCGATAGTAAACATCTTTACGATATCATAATTATACTCAACCTTAGAAGATTCTTTTGTCATTCTTCATTTCCTATTTTTATAAAAACATCATTCCTGCAAGTGCAAAAAGCCAAATACTGCTAACAATCATTCCACCACGCGAAAAATATACGCTTGCCCTTGGATACTTATATTTAAAGCCCTGACCGCCAAAAGCAACCATGATTAGAGCAGGTATCGTTCCAATAGTAAATGCCACCATTGCAACAGCCGACTGAAAAACACTAGGGGCACTAGCAGAAGCCATTAGAGCTGATATAACAAGACCACAAGGCATAAAACCGAGCAAAAATCCTATAAAATAGCGCCACAATGCCCCACTACCACCAGATAGTTTTGAAACAAAACCCCTTATGTATTTATAAGGTACGCCAATTTTTATTTTCAAAACCCATGGAAAAATATTAGATAATTTTGGAAAAGCTGAAACTAGGAATATAAGCCCCGCAGTTACAAGCAATAAAGCCGATATAATCACCTTTAAATCGGAAAAAATAAAAGCCAAATTAAATATGGAGCTAATCAAAATAGCGATAATCACATAAGCTGTCATACGCCCCAAATGATAAGGTATAAGAAGGCTAGCGTTTATTTTAGAATTTAGAGATCCATCACCATTGCCTGCCTGAGCAATAACAAAAGATCCGCACATCCATGTACAATGCGAAAATCCACCCACCAGACCGCCAACAAACAAACTAGCCGGCAAGCCATAAGATGACGTAAAACTTTCTATACATTGACCTAACATAAGATTCTTAGTTTAATTATTTATCCTGAACTAATATTGTCAAAATGACAATAAACACGATCATTAAATGAAATCAATAACCAAATGTAATTTATTTCTGATATATACTAAAGGCAAAAATTAAACCGCCCTAAGCAATATAATAACCACTTATACACTAAAACTTTACGCCAATTTGCACCCAAATCTTTTGAGTATCAGTATATGCAGTATCATCAGCATTATAATCGGCAAATTTAAGCAATATATCGATGTCTTTAAATGGCTGTCCTGCATCTGGAAGTGTGAATTTTCTGCCTACAGCAAGATCAATCTCTGATCCAAAATCACCGCTACTATCGCCATCAAATTTATGATAAACGGCTGTAAATTTAGTACCATCTAGCATTGAGTTTGTACCATTTGCTTTATACGAGCCACTAACATATGCATCTTGTAAACCCTGATTTGGGATGGTCAAAAACTTATCCGCCCAACCATTGAATTTATGACCAGTAGCAAGCGGAGTTTGAAAAGATGTTGTTCCATTACCGCCTAGCTCTTCATAACCCACCTGAAAAGTAAAACCCTTACCTTTAATTCCAGGAGATATATGATAATAATTTTCATCATAATTGTTAGTATTATTACCATTATCACTTTGTTTGGCCATCTCTGCCTCATAGAAAACCGACCAATCATCATTAAGAGGAACACCACCAGTTGCGCGAACACCAAATGTTTTTGATGATAATGTAGGCGCTAGCTTAATATTAAGCCAATAACCATAACCTGTGAGATCAAGCCAGTTAGCAACTTTGTAATTAGCATGAACAAGATGCGTTTTTGTATCAAGATCACCTAACGCGTGATCTCCGCCGTTTATACGATTAATATTAGATACATAGGCGTACATCAAATTCAAATCGGGAATGCTAGAATTAATAATTGCCGCTGCGTCATAAGTCTGATCATTTTGACGCCAATTAACCGTCCCAATAAAGCGTTGATTATCCAGATTAACCTTCTGACGCCCAACTTTAAATATAGTATCTTTGATACCGCTATATGTCACCCATAGCTCATTTATCTCTGCAACATTTGGATCTGCAACAACAGGATAGGTAGTTTTACCATTTGTCGTACTATTATACTCATTAGGACCAATATTATTGACTAATTGCCCCTCAATAAGGGCTTGAAAATTTTTATACTCACCTGTCTTGAAACCAACATTAGTACGTATAGTAGAAACATTGGCATTATTCGAGATACCATCTTGCTCTACATTTTCATATCGATAACGCACTTCACCAAAAAACCTACCGTCTTTTACAATACTCTCAACATCATCCCCAGCAACAACCGGAAATGCGGAGAACATAACACTAGACACCAAAAGCGTTCTTAAAATAGATGATTTTTTCATGGGATCCCTCAATTAAATACAGAAAAACTTGGCTAAAAATATCTACGCATCATGAAAAATAACATTGACCTAGATCAAGTGCCCGCATTGTACTCATATTTCCCTCTTTTTTTCAATAGCTCTTATATGGTAATACAGGCCGTTAATTGATAATTGGATTTTTAAGATGATTAAAGAATTAAGTAATAAAAAGCACAAATCAGAGCTACTAATGCCCGCAGGCTCTCTTGAGAGGCTAAAAGTTAGCGTGCTTTATGGTGCGGACGCTGTATATCTTGGCACTCCTGATATGTCACTTAGAACAAAATCTAAATTTTCCCTTGAAGATGTGAAAGAAGGCATTGAATTTGCCCATAATCACAACGTACGTGTTTATTTAACACTTAATCTATTTACACATAATAAAGACATATCAAAGCTAGATGATTATATTAAAACACTAAAAGATATATCACCTGATGGAGTTATTATCGCCGATCCTGGGGTGTTTTCATATGTGCAAGAACACGCACCTAAACTTAAGCTGCATGTTTCAACCCAAGCCAATGTCTGCTCGTGGATTACTGTTGATTTTTGGAAAAAACAAGGTGCTGATCTAGTTGTTTTAGCTCGTGAAGTCACCTTTAATGAGTTAGAAGAAATCCGCAAACATTGTCCTGATATAAAATTGGAAACCTTTATTCACGGTGCAATGTGCATGACATATTCAGGGCGTTGCCTGCTTTCTAATTTCATGGCTGAGCGCGGAGCAAATCAAGGAAATTGTGCTAACTCATGCCGCTGGCAATATAAGGTTGGCCTGCGCCTTAATGATGGCACGATTAAAGAGCTAGAACTAACTGAAGAAAACATGGGGCTATTTGAATTTGTATTAGAAGAAGGGTACCGCCCTGGTGAATTTATGCCCATCGAAGAAGATTCTAGAGGCTCTTACATTCTTAACTCAAAGGATTTGTGTCTAATGCCAAAGCTCAATGATTATTTGCGAATTGGTATAGATAGTCTAAAAGTTGAGGGACGCAATAAAAGCCCTTACTACATGGCCGTTGTTGCAGGTGCTTATAGACGGGCAATTGATGATTACTACGAAGATCCCGAAAACTGGAGTCCTCGCCAATATATGAGAGAGCTTGAAACAGTCGGAAATCGTGGCTATACAATTGCTTTTCATAATGGCAGGTTAAAAAACTTCGCCCATAATTATGAAAATACAAAAACCATGGCAACATGGGAATATGGCGGCATTATCCGCAAAGTTAAGAGTGATGGCTTTGTAGTTGAGGTAAAAAACCATATATCAGCAGGAGATGTGCTTGAGTTCTTGCCTCCTAAAGAAAATGGAACGGTATTATTGCGCCTTTATGAATTTGAGCTTGTTGGAAAAACCGACAAAGTCGATCAAGTCCATGGTGGACCTAAGCACCATATATGGATTCCCTTCGCCGCATTTGATCGTGAAAACCCCAAGGATTTAGTGCGTAAATTCCCGCCATATACTATTATCCGCAAAGAAACCTCTCTAACCGAAGAAGAATGGCAACGCCTTAAACTTGATAAACTTACACAAAAAATTGAATTAGGTCATACATCAGATTCACAATATAAAAAGCGCGTAGAAAAGCTTCAAGAAACTATTAGCGAAGAGCTAATGGAGAGAAGATCAAAAACTTCGCGCTTTGGTGTAGAAGGCTGCTGCGGGCGTGGCTGTAATGGCTGTCTAATGTTTTGGAACGACCCCGAATACGCCAAAGCTAGAGAGATATTAGCCAAAAAGAAACACGGCGAAATGCTAGATAGTAATATGCGTGAGAAAAAAGAAAAATAAGGTTAGCCAGTAACCTTGTTTAAGGCAATGATGGCAGGGGCACCAGGACTCGAACCCGGGACCTACGGATTTGGAATCCGTTGCTCTACCAACTGAGCTATACCCCTGTATATCTATATATTTTGTGTTTATTAAACCAGAAAGACGCGATTGTAAACTATTTAAGCATAATCATAAATATTTAATACCACCAAAACGCTCACTTAATCCATTCTCACTTAATCCATTCAAAGAGTTTCTTCTTTTTTTAAGAATATACACGCCAAAGGCTTATTTGCTTTTTGTAATAAATATGGCATTGTACATAATAATACTAGGTAAAAAGCAAGACAATATGAAACTAAAAAAGAATAAAAACGATAAACCTGCTTTATATGGTTTGCACGCTGTTCGTGAAGCATGGTTAAATGATTCGCGCACTGTTTATGCATTATATATTACTCCACAAGCTGCGCGCAGCTTTGAAAAAACTTTATTAGAAGGCAAAAATAACGGACTTAGAAGACCTAGGCCTATAATGGTTGAAAAATCAAAACTAGACAGAATGCTTCC
>JALTAZ010000021.1 GCA_027075555.1 Micavibrio sp. | reverse complement strand
ACCCTGTAATTAGTGGTGGTATTGCTTATGCCCATAAAATGCTTTTTGTAACAAATGGTTACGATGAAGTACTGGCTATCTCACCAGATGATGGCGATATTATATGGCGCAAAACCCTGCCCTCTCCATCAAGAGCAGCACCCACTATATTATCAGGCGTCGTGTATGTTTCAACAATTGACAGTCGCCTAATAGCATTAAAAGCAAATGATGGAACAAGCATTTGGGAATATAGAGGGATTAGCGAAACATCTGGTCTATTAGGCGCGGCAAGCCCATCTGCTAATAAAAACATTGTTGTACCTGTTTTTTCATCTGGTGAAGTTATAGCCCTTCGTAGGGAAAACGGCGCGGTTGCATGGTCTGATAACCTTTCAAATGTCAGACGTTTTGGCAGCGGGCTAGAAAGTATATCTGATATTACGGCCATGCCGATAATAGATAAAGGTCTTATAATAGTTATGAGCTTTAGCAAAAAGTTAGTAGCTATAGATGAGCGCACAGGTACGCGTATATGGCAAAGAGATATTGGTGGTTCACGCACGCCTTGGATAGCAGGAAATAACCTTTTCATTTTATCATCTGAAAACCAGTTAATTGCCATTAATTTTCTCAATGGCTCTATATTCTGGATTACAGAACTTAAGCGCTTTGAAGATGAAAAAAATAAGGAAGATCCGATTCAGTGGAGCGCTCCTATAATGGGATCAAATCGCCTTATTCTAACAAGCTCTAATGGTTATATGATTGAAGTAAGTCCACATAATGGTGAAATTATCAGAAAAACAAAGATAAGAAAAAATGTTCAAATAGCACCTATAATAGCCAATGAGCATTTATATCTGCTTGCAGAAGATGGAACTTTATTGGCTTATCGCTAAGATCTATGTTACACCATCACCCAAACAAATTTTAGACCATAATTATGGTTAATTTTAAGGGATTAAGGGATTAAAATAAATGCTTAAAGTTGTGATTATAGGTCGCCCGAATGTGGGCAAGTCAACTTTGTTCAATAAGATCGCTGGCAAAAAATTAGCAATTGTTGATGACACGCCCGGTGTTACACGTGATTGGCGTGAAGCCGAAGGCGATTTATTTGCTCAACCACTTATAGTTATAGATACAGCAGGGCTTGAAGAAGCCTTTGATGAATCAATCCAAGGGCGTATGCGCCAGCAAACTAATGCCGCCTTGAATAAAGCGGACGTTATAATATTTGTTATTGATGCAAGAGAGGGGGTAACTCCCGCAGACAAGCATTTTGCCTCATTTTTGCGTACTCAAAAAAAGCCCATAATCCTTATTGCAAATAAATGCGAAAGCACTAAACAAACGCAAAGCGGTATAGCGGAATCATATTCCCTTGGCTTTGGCGATCCCGTAATTATGTCAGCAGAACATGCACTTGGTTTTGATGATTTGTTTGAAAAACTATGCCCATATTTTCCTGATGAACATAATAATAAAAATATAATAGAAGAAAATAATTTATCTAAATATCCTGATCTTGATGATATAGAAGGGATAGATGATTTTGTATTTGAACAAGAAGATGATGATCCAAAAAAACCGATAAAGATTGCTATAGTTGGTCGTCCAAATGTTGGTAAGTCAACTCTTCTCAATGCAATATTAGAAGAACAGCGCGTTATGACAGGACCAGAAGCAGGAATAACACGCGACGCCATTACTGTTGACTGGGAATATGAAAATCGTAAATTTAAACTTGTTGATACTGCGGGTCTAAGACGCAAATCAAAAATCAGCAATAAAATAGAGAAAATGTCCACGGAGGATTCCTTTCGTGCCATAAGGCTAGCCCAGATAGTAATTCTTGTTATTGATGCAAATATGCCCTTAGAAAAACAAGATATTCAAATAGCACAACATATTATTGATGAGGGGCGAGCACTTGTTATTGCCGTTAATAAATGGGACTGCGTAAAAAATCGCTCTGAGCTTATTGACAATATAAAGCACAAAATATCTCATGCTCTAGCACAAACAAAAAATATAGAATTTGCAACTATTTCGGCTAAGAACTACAAGAATATTGATAAATTATTTTATAAAGCTCTAAAAACCTACGAAATATGGAATAAGCGCATATCAACCGGTGGTCTAAATAGATGGCTTGCAAATATGGAAAGTCAAAATCCTGCGCCACTTGTAAATGGTCGCCATAACCGCCTGAAATATATAACTCAGATTAAAACCAGACCGCCAACTTTTGCCCTTTGGGTCTCTCGACCAAAAGAACTTCCAAATTCTTACAAGCGCTATATTATAAATGGCCTGCGCCGTGATTTTAATATACCAAGCGTTCCTTTGCGCCTATTGATTAGGGCAAGTAAGAACCCTTATAGCTAGTATTTTACTTAATTTATTATTTTTCATATAAGCTCTACAAAGTCATAAAATAAATGTGAGTTACTATATAAAGCTTTAAACAATAACTGTTAATGTATCGCGAATGTAATTTGTTAGATCAAATAAATTTTCGTTTATAGCCAAACCAACAATTGCAATAAATCCACCCATCTCCCAAGGCAATTTAAAGCAATATGTAATTACAAAAGCACTATAAACATAGCCAATAATCTCTACAAAAACTGCATAAACCTCAAAAGTTTCAGGACTAACCCCCATATACATGCCTATCAATATTGGACTTACCATTATAATTGCATTTATGTTTAGCCAATTTGAAATCAGAATAAATCTGTAAAAATGCCTCTGCCTGTCAAATTGCTTTGTTAAGAAATACACGGCTGATAGAAAAAATAAAACCGATAATGAAATGCGTAAAACATTCAGGAAAACCACAACACTTGGGGAGAACGTATCGTCGGTCATTCCAACTACGACCATTAAAATAAAGGGCAGTAAAGCTAGTGGAATAAGAAAAGATTTAATCGCCTTTGCAGGAGTAACCTCAAACCTTTCTATCCCCTTTGGCATAAAAAGAAATATTTCAAAACAACCTAATAAATTTGACCTTAATTCTTTAGAACTAATCATAAGTCATACTCCCAACAAGGCGGATGCATAATTTGCTATATAATTTACAAAACTGATATTACCCTATCATCTTACCTGACTGTTTCATCATAATAATAAATATAAAATACGTCGAAATTATGCCAAAAATAAGAAATATCAACCCTAATGGTTGCATTTGATCGTCATATTGAATAATAATTTTGGTTATTATAATAATTTTAATATTTATGAAAGGATATAGCCATGGACTATATTGCCATTGTGGCTGATGTTGTTACCGCGGGTTTGATACTAATTGCAGGCTGGATTTTAGGGAATCAAGCTAAAAAGACAATACAAAAAATTAAAAAACTCGATAATACTCTAAAGTCATTTCTTGGTGGAATGGCTAAATATGCAATTCTTGCTGTTTCCTTGGTTATGATATTGCAGCAATTTGGAGTGCAGACAGCCAGCTTGCTAGCGGTAATTGGTGCCGCTGGTCTTGCTATTGGTCTTGCACTTCAAGGTACTTTAAGCAATGTGGCTGCTGGTGTTATGTTACTTATTTTGCGCCCGTTCAATGTTGGCGATACGATAAGTTGCGGATCAATAAAAGGAACTGTCAAATCCCTTGGATTATTTGTAACTGAGCTTTCTACTCCTGATAATATTTATATCTTTGTTCCAAACAGTAACCTTTGGAATGCTCAAATTGAAAACTTCTCACGTAATAATACTCGTCGTCAGGATATTGTTTTTGGCATAAGTTACAATGATGATATAAATAAAGCATTCAAAATCATTGAAAAAGCAATAAAAAATGAAGACAGAATTCTTCAGACAAAGGGTAAAGAGCCACAAATCATGGTTACTAATCTTGGAGAATCTTCTGTTGATATTACGCTACGTATATGGTCGACAACATCTGATGTATGGGCTCTTAAAACTGATACAATGAAAGTCGTAAAAGAGGCTTTAGATAAAGGCGGAATATCAATACCATTCCCAACTAGAACAATAGAGATGACTCAATCAGCCCCTGCTACAAATCAGTCATCTGCCAAGAAATCAGCTAAAAAAACAGCATAATGATAATATAATTGTAAAATAATATAATTTAAAAAACTAATCTTAAAAGCGTTGCTATTGCTTTTATCATAGCGGCGCTTTTACTGTTACCATTATCATCTATACAACCAACTACTATAATTTACTTGAAAAACTGATCATTTACCCATATTTTGAGCTTTTCATATCAATCGCATAAAGAAAGATGTTTATATGTGCGGAATTGTTGGAATTTATGCTAACTCCCCCGTTAATCACGCAATTTACGATGCACTTACTATATTACAACACCGCGGACAAGATGCTGCTGGAATTGTTACAGAAGATAATGGCAAATTTTTCCTACGTAAAAATAATGGTATGGTACGCGATATTTTTACACTAGAACATATGAAACATTTGCAAGGTAATTTGGGTATAGGACATGTCAGATACCCAACGGCAGGAACTTCCAACTCTGCTGAATCTCAGCCTTTATATGTAAACTCGCCTTATGGAATAGTTCTTGCCCATAATGGCAATTTAACTAATCAGGAAGAGCTTACTAGAGAATTGTTTGAAACCGATTTACGCCACGTAAATACCAACTCAGATTCAGAAGTTTTGCTTAATGTAATTGCACATGAGATGCAAACGCTTCGTAAACATACGCCTGAACCAAGCGATATTTTTACCGCAATTGAAAGACTATATAACAGGTGCCGTGGAGCATATGCAGTAGTTGGCATGATCTCAGGATATGGAATGTTTGCCTTTCGCGACCCTCACGGAATTCGTCCACTAATATATGGAACAAAAGAATCAAAAAATGGTAAGACAGAATACATGATCGCCTCAGAGAGCGTAGCTCTTGATGTTCTTGGATATAAAATAGAGCGAGATGTAAAACCAGGTGAAGTTATATATATTGATCATAGTGGAAATTTACATAGCAAAATATGCGATGGATCACGCCAGCATACCCCTTGTATTTTTGAACATGTATATTTTGCCCGCCCAGATTCTATATTAGATAGAAGTCTAGTTTATAAAGCGCGCGTTAGAATGGGTGAATATCTAGCGCAAAAGATTATGCGTGATTTTCCAAACCATGATATTGATGTAGTTATACCAATACCTGAATCCAGTCGCCCTTGTGCAAT
>JALTAZ010000020.1 GCA_027075555.1 Micavibrio sp. | reverse complement strand
TTTGGGCGTTCATATAAGGATTTAGGTATATGATTATTTAAAACTTGCCGCAAAAGCCATTTACCTGTTCTATCTTTTATCTTAACATCAATGGGTAAGCGCCATACATAATCATATATACGAATATCAAGTAGGGGTGCGCGCACTTCAAGGCTTACTGCCATACTTGCTCTATCAACCTTAGTTAATATATCTGCGTTAAGATATGACATACTATCCCAATACATCATTTCTTCGGCAAATGATAAGCCATCAATTTGCATATCAGGATCAACAAGAGGGATTATATCCTCATAGCCATCTATAACGCAGGCGCGCGGTTTTGACCATTTGCTAATTAGTGACAAGTAAGCATCACCTTGTGTTTGTTTTTCCATTATATCTGCAAGTTTATGCATATGAAATCCAAATTGCGGGCGGTTAGGGCGCATTTTTTGCCATATTTTAGGGGTTATAGAGCGTATTGTTTTTGCAAATGGAGTGCGCAATCTTGGCGGGATAGCTTCGGATATGTCCCATGCTTTTGGCCCTGATATATGACGATTATATCCGCCAAGCATTTCATCACCGCCATCACCTGATAAGGCAACAGTTACATTCTTGCATGCAAACTTAGATACTAGATAGGTTGGAATAGCAGAAACATCTGCAAAAGGTTCATCATAAATTTGCGGTAATATCTCAATTACCTTTATAGCATCTTTAGGCTTGATATAAAGCTCGTGATGATCGGTGTTTAAATGCTTTGCCACAGCTTTCGCTTGCTCAGCTTCGTTATACCCTACCTCTTCAAAGCCGATAGAGTATGTTTTCACCGCCCTATTAGAATGTTTTTGCATTAATGCAACAATAGTAGAGCTGTCAATTCCTCCTGATAGAAATGCTCCTATTGGAACATCAGAGATCATGCGATCTTTTACACAAGTAGAAAGTAGTTCTTCAAATTCGGCAACTATATTATCAGTGTTTTCTATTGGATTTTCACGTGATTTTATAAGTGCATCTTTATGGCTCCAATAGCTTTCCATCAATGGTATTAAATCCTGTCCAGCGCGTAGCATAGTAAGATCAATAGCTATCATGTTGCCAGCGGGTATCTTCCACACATCCTTATATATACAAAGTGGTGAAGGAACATAGCCAAAGCGCATATAAGATGTAAGAGATGGGCGAGATATGTCAGGTCTAAAATCTGGATGGGCATGCAGAGCTTTAAGCTCTGATCCAAAAACCAATGTAGAGCCACTCCAACCAATATAAAGTGGTTTCTTGCCCATATGGTCGCATGCCATAAATAATGCTTTATGCTTACGATCCCAAAGCGCAAAAGCGAACATGCCACTAATTTTCTTTAATGTTTGTCTAAACCCCCATTGTTCTATTGATGCTAATAATACTTCTGTATCACTGTTTCCTTTAAATTTAACATTATGATTTTTTTCTAACTCTGTTTTTAAGCTTTTGAAATTATAAATCTCGCCATTAAAAACAATCACATAACGCCCTAAAGCAGATTCCATAGGCTGTGCACCGGCAGGTGACAAGTCGATAATTGATAAACGCCTATGACCAAGTGCTAAAGGCATGTCGGGATCTTGCCAGATATCACCACTATCAGGACCGCGCGAAACCAGAGTATCTGTCATATCGCTTATAACGCTATGTAATAATCCACGGTCAGGATTTAATTCAAATGTATATATTCCAGCTATTCCGCACATTGAATGATCCTTTGAATTGCTTTACCTTCATTGATAAAACATATATCTGTATATCATAAGTGTGAAGCGAGTAATTAGGAAATCTTATCTATGGATATTGAGGTTTTTATATCTAAAAAGGGGCAAGTTGTTTTTACTTGTCATGGAGAGTTTAAAAAACAAATTAGCCAGATTGTTGTTAACGCAATAAATGGTGAGATTATGTTTATTTTCAAACCTGACCTTCAGATATGGAAGCCTAATTGCACATTATCACCAGAACTTTGCAAAAAGATACAAAATCAATTATTCTGTGCAGTAGGGTACTATAAGGATAGAAAATTAGTCGCTAGTGAGTATGTACGCTTTATGTGTCGCTCTTGATAAATTTGATAAATGATTGAAATAAGGAAAATAGAAAATGTCAGTATCACAAATAGATCCAGAACCAGCCACCGCACTACCAGAAAATCCGGCAGAGCTTATCGCTCAGGTTGTAACAGGAACGGAAACAGTTGTTCAATCAGTTAATGTTGAAGAAGAGGTATCAACCCTAGTGCAAGTCGCACAGTCTTTAGCTACTGAAAGCGTTAATGCAACTAATAATGTTGGAGAATTTGTAGCAGAGCAAGTTACTCATGAGCAACGTGCCGATGAAAGTATAGCCACGGCAGATAAGATAGTCGATGAGGACGCATCTCAGGCTTATATTGCTGTTGCAGAGAATAATATTGTAGAGGCACAAAGAAATGAAGTTTTGGCAAATAGTGCAAGTATTATTGCCGAGGAGTCAGGGGCAAAGGCCGCCTATTTAGAGCAGGCAGCGTCAATAACCAGAGCTGTTCAAGAGGAGATTACCAGGGCAACTTTCGCGGTAGAAGAAGTTGAAAATCGCACACAAGCAGGTGTTGAGCAGGAAATGAAGCTTGTTGCCGCCGCCGCTGAGGAAGCAGGAGCAGCACAAAACCTTGAAAGCGAATTAAAAGCCGCGGTAGCAGAGCCAGCAGCAATGAAGATTTAGGGCTTTTGAGAAGCTTTTACTACCTTGGTTTTATATGATTTTTAAGGGGGAGTGCTTGCTTCCTTTTTGTTATGACGCCATTGTTGTAGGGCGTAATTCTCTGCTATTGTGGAGTTATAGTATAGTGATTTGGCTTTATTTTAGGACAAGGCGCAAGTGATAAAGCATAGTAGCCTATGTGAGGAACACATCAAAAAAGTTATAAAATAAATACAAGTTACTATATATATAAACCATATATTTAAGGATCGCCCATTTATGGATATTGATCTATTGATAACACCACAAGGGCAAGCTGGGCTTTTAAGTAATAAAAACCTGGTTAAAAAAGCTGTTGGTATTATTTTTGATACCGATAGCGGTGTTTTATCGCTGGAATTTGCAGATATGGATCATCTTAATTTGAATATCCCTGTAGAAGAAGAATTTTTTACCATTCTTGATAATAGCCCGCAGATTCATATTGGCTCGGTTCATGAGGGTAGAATTGCGCAAGCCTATCAAGTGCCGTTAATGTTTTTAGATGATCCCTATCGTGCTGAAGCATTTGAGAATGTAGCCCTGCCTGAAAAACCTCTTGCCGCTTTTTATTATTTTGTAAAAAATTGTGTCTTGGGGCAGCCAGTACACCGCCTTGATGCAGGCAATGAAGATTCTTTGGGCTGTATTTTGGGCAATAGGGTACCTGCTTCACTAGAATTTGCCCGCCACCTTGCCCGCCGTCACGGTATGGAAATTGGTCATGAAAAAGCCGTTAAGCAGCTCAATACACTGTCTATGGGCTTAGGTATAAATAGTTCTAGTGGCGCATATTCTTCTTCAGGTAGAACTTATTATCAGAAGAAATACACTAGGAAGTCAGATGATGATGATAAGGGAAAAGGTGGAAGTTAGTTACCTTCCGCTTCTAATCTTACGCCATTTTGCTACATTTGCGTTATGCTCGGATAGGGTTTTGGCAAAAGCATGTCCACCTGACCCATCTGCTACGAAGTATATATATTCATGTTCTTCAGGGTTAAGGGCGGCCTCAATAGATGCCTTTCCCGGATTACAAATTGGAGTAGGGGGAAGACCAGCATATTTATAAGTATTATAAGGAGAATCATATTCTAAATCTTTCTTCAGCAATCTACGCCCCAAAGGACCTTGCCCATCATTTTCATGTTTACCCTTTGTCAAAGCGTAAATTACTGTTGGATCAGTTTGGAGCAACATTCCCTTTCGTAAACGATTGATAAATACCCCTGCAACGCGTTTGCGCTCAGAAGGTATTGCGGTTTCCTTTTCAATTATAGAGGCAAGTATAAGAGCTTCCTTCTTGGTTTTAATTGGCAGGTTATCTGCACGCCTTTCCCACGCCTTGTCTAAAACTTTATCCATGGCAATTGACATACGACTTAGAATATCGGCATTACTTTCACCTAGAGAGTAGCTGTAAGTTTCGGGTAAATAACGCCCTTCACCTAACATATCTATATTTGTTTTTTTAAGGTCATTACTAGCGTTTAAAAGGGCTAAAATCTCATAATTAGTAAGCCCCTCACGGATTGTAATTTGTCGAGAGTAGGTCTTACCCTCTTCTAGCTTATCTAGCACTTCTTTCATTGATATATGGGGGGCAAACTCATATTCTCCTGCTTTGATTTTGTTATCTTGCCTTGTTAACCTACCTGCAATTTTAAATATCAAAGGTGAATCGATTACGCCCTCATAGTATAACGAATCAGCTACACCACCTATGTTTGCACCACGTGGAATGGTAATAATTACGCTTTTTTTTAAATTATTGGGCTTTATAAATTTTTTATAACCCCAATAAGCCCCACCAGCCATTGCTAATATTCCACCAGTAACCAGCAACACTAGCCCACCTAGTAACGCCTTGAAAAATGATTTCATGTATGCTTATTCCGAACTGTTTAATTTTATATTATATTCTACGAATTACCAATGAGGCGTTTGTTCCGCCAAAGCCAAAGGAATTTGATAGAACTGTCTTTACATCCTTTTCTTTTGCAACTTTAGGAACTAAATCTATGCCTTGGCAATCGTCTGATGGGTTATCTAGATTAAGTGTTGGTGGTAGAGTTCCTGTTTGTATGGTTTTGGTTGCGTAAATTGCCTCAACTGCCCCGGCTGCGCCGAGTAAGTGTCCTATCGCTGATTTAGTGGAGGACATGGAAACACTGTTTAAAGCATTTTCAAATAAGCGCTTTACCGCGCCAAACTCTATGCCATCACCCATTGGTGTAGATGTGCCATGTGCGTTAATATAGTCAATATCTTCAGGATTTAGCTTTGCACGCTTTAATGCTGCTTTCATTGCGCGATAGCCGCCATCTCCTCTAGGTGCAGGCGAGGTTATGTGATATGCATCGCCTGATAGCCCATAACCAATAATTTCACCATATATTTTTGCTCCTCTGGCTTTGGCGTGTTCATACTCTTCGAGAACCATTATTCCTGCCCCTTCGCCAATTACAAAGCCATCGCGTGCACTATCCCATGGGCG
>JALTAZ010000019.1 GCA_027075555.1 Micavibrio sp. | reverse complement strand
GGCTAAGGGCGGCAGTCCTTGGTGCAAGTTATCGCCATTTGTTTGCTCTTTATTATTTCTAAGTCTGCTTGGCGCGGTATCAGCAAAAGCAGGAGGAGCAAAGCCCCTAAACGCAATATTAAGGATTACATTCTGGGAAACAGCCGCAATGATTATAACCGCCTTAGTCGGTCATGTTTTTAGTGTAATGGTTTTATAACATAAAAAATCCTGTAAAATAAATTACAGGATTTTCAACCTTAATCATTAGACAAATATTTTATTTCTACTACTGATCATCTGGCTCTATCCAACCAATATTGCCATCTTTACGAATATAAACCATGCTAAGCTTGTCACTGCCTGCATTTCTAAACATCATAGCATTTTGATCTGCCAGCTCCATACGCATAACTGCTTCAGATACACTCATTTTTTCAATGTGAGTTTGGATTTCCGCTATAATTGCAGGGTCTTTATGCAAATCTTCATCATTATCCTGTTCATCAACAGCCTCTTGCGCTTTTTGAGCTAATGTATAGGCCTTAGCCTTCATCAATTCATCATCTGGATCTTTTTCTTTTCTATTATGATGATCTCTAAGGCGTCTTTTGTAACGTCTAAGGCGCTTTGCTGCCTTTTCTGATGCTGTATCAAAAGCTACGTAAGGGTCAATTTCCGATGCTTCGGTAATTATCTGAATATTCTTACCAACATTAAAAGAGATATTAACCTTAAAAACTCCGCTGCCATGTCCTTCTTTTGAAAATGTTACAGTTGCATTAGTAGTATGATTAAAATATTTCTGATCAATATCAATAAGTTTGTCCATTACATGTTCACGTAAAGCGTCGCCTACATCAATTTGTTTTCCTTGAACTGTCATTTCCATGGCTTTAATCCTCTTTGTTTAAAACTCTTATATTGTAACATTTATAATATTTTTTAGCCCCCCATATATACTGTTTTACTATACCCTTATTACTGATTTGCCAAATTCTTTTTTTGCTTTCTTCTTTGCACAGAAGACCCAATATGCAAGACCTCACGGTATTTGGCAACGGTTCTGCGCGCTATATCTATTCCTTCTGCTTTTAATATATCCACAATTTTATCGTCAGATAAAATGCGATTTACATCTTCATTATCAATTAGTGATTTAATACGCGCCTTAATTGCTTCAGAAGAATGAATTTGACCGCTCTGCGATACCAAGCCGGTGGAAAAAAAGAACTTAAGCTCAAATATTCCGCGCGGAGTACCAATATATTTATTAGCTGTAACCCGACTAACCGTACTTTCATGCATTCCTATTTCCTCAGCTATATCTTTAAGAGTAAGGGGCTTTAAAAACTCAACACCATAATTAAAAAACGCATCTTGCTGTTCGACAATCTCACTAGCAGTTTTTAATATTGTTTGCGCCCGCTGATCCATTGCCTTCACCAACCAATTCGCCGAAGCCAATTGTGATGTTACATATTCTCTATCTCCCTTTTGCATAGATTTGTTAGATACCTGAGTATAATAATCATTGTTAACAAGTACGCGCGGTAGCGTTTCGCTGTTAAGCTCAACTCGCCAGCCTCCACCAAGATTTTTAGGCATTTTCTTCATTAAAACATCGGGAATTGCGCTTTGCACAACAAAATGCTCAAAATCAGCAATCGGCTTGGGATTAAGGCTCTTTATTTCCTCAATCATATCTTTCAAGTACGTATCATTAACACCACAAAGATCAGTCAATTTTTTGAAATCATGCTCAGCAATAAGATGTAAATTATCTAGCAAAACCGCCATTTGCTTATCCATTTGCCCGCGCTCTTCAAGCTGCAAAGCAAGACATTCTGACAAATCCTTAGAAAATACCCCTGTAGGATCAAATTGCTTCATACATTTTAACAACCTACTAATACGCCCCTTTGAGCAGCCCAAACGCTCTGACAATTCTTTTTCATCATCTCGCAAATATCCACTTTCATCTAAGCGATCAATTAAAAAAGCCCCAATCATGCGATCTTTATCATCTGAAAAAGACATATTTAATTGCTCAGTCAAATGCTCTCGTAATGATTTTTCAGAGCATGTACGCTCTTCTATATTTTCATCAGAGCTATCAAACTTGCTATTTCCACCACTTCCCATATCTGCCATATATGAACCACTATCAAAATCTACATTTTGCGCAGATTCAAAAGCCGCATCAACATCGTCTTTAACTTCGTTTTCTAAGGGGGGGGCAGGCTGTTCTTGAATCTGATTGCTATCTAGTTTTTCTAATAATGGATTTTTTTCAAGCTCTTCTTCTAAAAACTCTGAAAGCTCAATATTATTAAGCTGTAACAGCTTTATTGCCTGCTGTAATTGCGGCGTCATGACAAGCTGTTGCGATTGTCCAATATCAAGTTTTTGAGAAATATTGCTCATGCCATCATTTTACCATGAGCAACAGAAAATAACATTATAAATAGAAATAAAAGCACATAAAAATATAAGTAAATTATAAAGAGAATCCCTCACCAAGATAAACGCGGCGAACATCATCATTTTCAACAATATCATCTGGCACGCCTTCCATAAGAACTCTACCATCATGAAGGATATATGCGCGATCAACTATTCCCAAACAATCACGAACATTATGATCTGTAATTAACACTCCAAGACCACGGTTCTTGAGCTGTGATATAAGGTTACGAATATCATTTACTGCTATTGGATCAACACCTGCCAACGGTTCATCAAGAAGCATAAAATTAGGGCGCGCAGCCAAGGCTCTTGCTATTTCGACGCGCCTGCGCTCCCCTCCTGATAAAGCCACTGACGGGGTACGCCTTAAATGCTCCACACTAAACTCTGCCAACAGATCTTCAAGCATTAAATCTTGATTTTCTTTGCTTAAATCCTGTAGCTCAATTACCGCCCGCAAATTATCTTCTACGGACAGCCCACGAAAAACCGAAGCTTCTTGAGGAAGGTAGCCAACCCCTAATCGTGCGCGGCGATACATAGGCAAATTAGCAATATTTTTTCCATCAAGCAAAATAGAACCGCCATCAGCGGCTATCAAACCCGTAATAATATGAAAACATGTAGTCTTGCCTGCTCCATTAGGCCCTAAAAGAGCAACAGCTTCCCCGCGCTTAACATTTAAACTAACATCACGCAAAACTGGGCGCTTCTTATACGATTTTGAAAGATGAACAACTGACAAACCCTTTGGTACAGTCTGCAATCTTGGTTTTCTTGATAATGTAGAAGAATTTGAACTCATATATAATTCTTTATAAAGGGACAAATATAGCAATAACCTATGATATAGCCTGTTTTTTATAGCTATGTAAACTTTGATATAAAAATTTATCTAATGTTTTTTTATGGCCTGTCCGTAGCTTTAGGATAGAAAACACCCTTAACACGGCCACTATATCCATCACCTTCTTTAGAGCCAAATATCTTGCTTACATTAGTCTTAAGATTTACTTGCGCCCTTGCACCTTCAAGAATATTAGGACCTTTAGTAATTTTTACATTATCAAAAATCTGAGCTATATTTTCATTAGCCTCATATTTTGCTCTATCTCCTGTTAAAACTTCTTCAGGGGTTGTTATTATAACATTGCCAAATGCCTCCAAAGTTTTAAGTACGCGTTTACCGCTTTTCTCATCCTCAACAAAAACCGCAGTTAGTTTATCAGCTTCTATCCTATCACCCTCGCGCATCGCTAGCGCGTGACCAACTGCCTCTAAACGCCCATCAGCCGTCCAATATAAGAATTTATCACGCGCCGTAACTATTTGATCTTCTGAAACTAAACGTAAATTATTTCCTGTAAGAACGGCTAGACCCTTATCAACACTATAAACCGCCTTATCACCATAAGCCTTGCTCTTGGCCGATATTATCTGCACGTTACCAACAGCCTTAATTATATAAATATCTATATTACTTTTCTTGCTTTTTCTATATTTGGCAATCAATATATCCGAAAATAAAGTAGTCCCCCCCTGCTTTGCACGTACATTTTTCTTAGCCTTAAAATATAGCTCATTCCTATGCCACTCTAAGCTATCATCTGCCACTATTTCTAATGGCTTATCACTATCAGGGTTTGTTGCATTATTTTTTGCAAAAGCAAAGGGGCTAAAACTGATAATAAAAACAGCTAAACAAGGTGAAATACTACGCATTTTCATTATTTAATACCCTTAAAATCCTTTACTCAAGATCAATTTAGCAGGGCCAGTAAATATAATATCCCCCGTCCTACCATTGACCTGCATACCACTAGCAGCAATATAAATATCTGCCCCAAATCCTTTAACTGGCTTTTCCGACCATGCATAATTTTTTTGTAAATCTATATGTGCTTCCTGACTTTGGAGGGTATAACCCTCACCATGTTCAAAAGAAACATCACCTTCAAGGAAAAAACGTTCAATATCCTGCTGATACGAGCCTTTTTTTGAAGTTACCCTAATATCTACCCCATCTTTCATTCTCATAACACCGACTGGCTTTTCCAACATTATCAAATCCTTATTATCTTCGCTTTGAATGGCCCTTTGCGCAACAATCTGATATGGTTGATCCTTACTATCTGTACTTTCGAACTTTGGGTTTATAAGCTCATTTTGAGATATTTCCTGCTCCCTAATTTTTGGAGTTTTAACTAGCTCTTCCTTTGATATAACAATATCTTCTTCTGCCCCTGTACCAACAAATAATATGGCAAGAACCGCCAATGCAGCCAAGGGAAGAACAAGGCGCATAAATCTAACAAATGCCGAATAATTTGAGTATGAGTTATTATCACGATCACGATCACGATGGCTTAAACGCCGCAAACGTGCCTCTTGCTCATCTTCATTGATGTGATTTTCAATTTCACTCATCAAACTTATTCCATCTATATATTAAAAATACGGTATTTACGCAACGCCAGCTTGCAAGCAATCCTGTAAACGTATCATGCCACAAACCTTATCATTATCAGTTACTATCAAGCTGGTAATATATTGCCCTTGAACTTTAGTCATTATATCAAGAGCCTCAACTGCAAGGGCATGCTTTGATATTGTTTTAGGAGTAGCAGTCATAATCTCTAGAACTGGTTTTTGCAGCAAGTCAGGCGCCATATGACGCTTTAGATCACCGTCGGTTACTATACCTAGCATATCATCACCGTCAAACACCAAAACTGCGCCAAGGTTTTTCTCAGTCAAAGCTATTAATGCTTTGTCCATAAGTGCATCAGAGGATATAATGGGCAAATCATCGCCTGTAACCATAATCTCAGCTACAGTTAACAATTTCTGCCCTAACTTACCTCCAGGGTGAAACACCTTATATTGCTCTGGCGTGAGCCCCATACGCTCCAATAATGCAACTGCCAGCGCATCACCATAAG
>JALTAZ010000018.1 GCA_027075555.1 Micavibrio sp. | reverse complement strand
CCACATATAATGATGATATAGGAGACACAGAAACATTTTGAGTAACATCTGTAAAATCAACATACAGGGTTCTTGGTTTTTCCATTAACCGCGTGTAATTTATGTCGCGGTTAAATCTATTTCTATCCCTTGCCCCCACATCACTCCCTGAACCAGAACCGTCCCAGTCACAAGCCAAAACCAATCCCGTTCTTACATCACCGCCAGATAATCCAGATAGTGGCCGGGTAGCGCTCGGCATTGGGTATTGATCTTGAAAATTATTGTCAAGTGGATCGCAGTAGTGATCCACAAATTGATCCCATCTAGACTTATAATCATCTGATACATCTGAACTGCCGGCTTGATTCAAGTTACCTAATTGGCGTGCCAGCGATATTTGGGATAATGCTAAGGCATTGTATCTACCTTTATTTTCCGTAGCCGCTAAGCTCTTAACATTTGAACCAAAATAACAAAAAGTTTCACTTGGCTGGTAATCTTTATGTGCTTCAAATTGCATCCTTCTAAGAACACGTTGCGTATCCATTTGCAATTGGGCATCAAGAAAGCTCCCTATTATTTGAGTATATTGCATAGACACCGCGGCCATTTGTGTCGCCATAGCAGCCATGGCAGGAACAACTTCACCTTCAAGGAAAATCTCAATTAGCCAATCCTCAAATGCATCAAGGTCGTCAGAAAACTCATCTTTTGTATTTTGCCTTAAATCATCGTGAGCCTGAGAAATGAATTGGGTGGCTCTCTGGCAATCCCTATCTGCACAAGATGTGCAGCATGCATAAGCAATTTTAGGAAAAGGAATTGTAAATGTAAAGGCAAATATTGCCCAAAAGGCGCACGCCCATGCTCTATAATATTTTTTTAACTTTGCAGATGTGTTTATATTATTAGCAATAACCATCAAAAACTCTTGAACCTTAAAACATTTCCACATGTTGCATTATTTTAATTAATTTTTCAATTATTTTCAAAAACTAAACTGTTGTTTAATGCGCTAGTCTGTATACTCTATCATATAAGGATAAAAAAAAGCACAGAATATTTACTAAAAATTATAAAAATATATTTTATTACGATATTGTATGAAATGATTTTTTGCTACACAATACCATACAATAAATGACAAGGTTTGCATTAGTGTGTAACGTGACCATAATTTAGTTTAATTTTAGAATTTGGGATTATTGTAGGATTGATAATGAAGAAAAAAGACAAAAAAAATGAAGGTCCAGTAATTAGCATGGATAAGGAAGTGTCCAGTGGTTTGGGGGCTGTTGTTGTTCGTAATGAGTTTTATAGAGATGGTTATAGAAGTCTTTTGAAAATGACACTTATACAAAGCGCAGTAATTTTAGGGCTTGTGGGGGTTATGTATTACGTTGTTAAGGTTAATCAGCCTGAGAATTTTTATTTTGCGACAACTGAAGATGGCCGTTTGGTTCCCATGGTTCCTTTGAGCCAGCCTAACTTGAGCCCGCCTGCTTTGATGTCTTGGGTGGCTCAGGCGACAACTGAAGTTATGACTTTCGGGTTTAATGATTATAGAAGGCGTTTGCAAGAATCTTCTAGGAACTTCACTAAGCGAGGTTGGGAAAGTTTTACTCAGGCACTCCAGAGATCACGTATAATTGAAATGGTGGAAGCTAACCAGCAGATAATTACGGCTGCTCCTAAGGGGGCGCCTATACTCCAGTCAGAGGGCTTGGTTGCTGGCAGGTATCAGTGGGTGGTTGAGATTCCTTTGGTGCTTACATATAGGTCTGGCGCCAAGACATCTAATTCAGGATTGCTTGTTACGGTTATAATTGTCAGGGTTCCAAGGTTGGAAAGCCCTAATGGTATAGGTATTGAACAGTGGATTGCGATGGCTAATTAGTGAAAGGTTGGTAAAAAGGCAAAAAAATAAAATTTTTTCAGCTATTACACTGATAGTGCGTGACAATTGTAAAAAATTGATGTATCGTTCCTTGTGTTTTAGAGTATCTGGGTTAAAGATTCATGCGTTATAGAAAATTTCCTTTCATATTTAATTTCAATTTAGGGGCTCGTTTTTTTGTATTTGGTTTTGCGGTGGCTTGTCTGGTGGGGGCGCCAGTTCAGGGGTTCGCTCAATCCGATGCTGATATTTTTCCTGACGATGCTATTACTGACGATGAATTTAGCTTTGATGAAGGGGATTTTGAGTTTGAAAAATCCACTGAGCAGCTTGAAGATTCTTTTAGGAAGGAGGCCTTTGATCAGGCTTTAAAGACTTTGCTGCCTCTAAAGCCTGACGAGATAAGAACTTTGCTTGAGCATTTCGATCGCACGGTCGAGTCTACGGAGCTTCCGGTTCACCCATATCCTCGTCCTGAGTCTGTTGTGCAAAATATTTCTTTGGATCCAGGGGTTGCGCCTTTGGTTGTGAAGATGGCTCTGGGGTATGTGACAACGATTAGTATTTTAGATTCTTCTGGTGCTCCGTGGCCCATAGAGGATATGAGTTGGGTTGGTGACTTTAAGGTTCAAGAGTCTACAGTAAAGGAATTGACTCACATAATAAGAGTTTCGCCTGATTCGCAATTTGCTCACGGTAATATCTCTATGAGGCTGATGGGTCTTAATGCTCCGGTTATTATGACTTTTGAAACTAATCGGGATATAGTGCATTACCGCTTTGATGCCATTGTTCCTAAGAAAGGTCCTGGTGCGAGTACATCAATTATTGATCCGGGGGTTACTTTAGCATCTGGAGATCCTGATATGTCTGTTGCTCTTAGTGGAGTTGTTCCAGAGGATGCTGAAATATTAGAGGTAAGCGGGGTTGATGGTCGGACTACGGCATATATATATAATGGTCTTACATATGTTCGGACTCCATTAACGCTGTTATCCCCTGGTTGGGATAGTTCTGTGACATCTGCTGATGGCACTAAGATTTATGCTTTGGAGGAAACTCCGATAATATTGCTTTCTGACCGGGGGCGTATGGTTCGCGCCCGATTGACTTCACGTGAGGACATGCTAGATGAATGATGATCTTGATGAGGAAATAATCGAAGCTGATGATGGCTTTGATGAATTTGCGCAAAAATCTGGGATTGCTGATGTTATTAGCAGAAGCCCTGTGGCGAAGATAATTTTAGTTGCCGTTGTTTTGGGGTTAGTTGGCTTTGTTGCGGTTATGTTTAGTGGCGAAGAAGAGGAAGAGAAAGTTTCTATCGTTGCTGGGGGGTCCGATGTTACAGCTGCTCCGGGTACAGATCAGGAGGTTTCTCCGGCATATATAGCCGCTGTTGAAGAGCAAAATGAGGTTGAGCTTGATAAGGCTATAGCCGAAGGTACCAGTGCTATACCTGTTCCTATTGATACTCCTGATACAAGGCTTGAAGTGCCAGAGGTTGAAGAGGAAACTGAGGATCCGTTGCACAGATGGCGCATGCTTCAGGAAGAAAGAGTTGAACGTCAGATGAAAAGTAGGGCAGAGGATTCTGAGCCAGTGACTGTTTTGGATGCTGAGCAGCAAAGTGAAGCAATAACATCTCTTGCGGAATCTATGATGCAGCAGATGGAATCTGTTTTGACTACTAATAACCAAGTAAAAAGTTTTACTACGAAAACATTAATCAATTATAATGAAAGTGATGACTCCTCTACAGGAGCTGGCCAAGGTAATGGGGCCGGTGGGCAAGGTGGTTCTGAGGGTAATTTTGAGGAAGAAGAGGACGCTGAAGTAATTGTGCCGGCAGGTACTGTTTACTATGGTCAACTGCTTTTGCAGGCAAACTCTGATGTTCCATTTACCGTGTTAGCGCAAATTGTTAGTGGGCCTCTTAGAGGTTGGAAGCTTTTAGGGAAGTTTTCAGTTATAGATGAGCTGAACTTGCTTGGTATAAAGTTTAGCTCTGCTGTCAATGATGAGGGTAAGCAATATAGGGTTAGAGCGGTAATGCTGAATCCGGAAAATGGCCTTGCGGCAATGCGTACAGGGGTTGATCATAGGTATTTGAGGCGTATCGTATTGCCAATGGCGGCTGAGTTTATATCTGGTTATGCAAGTGCTATTGCCGAATCTGGTAGAACTTCTGTTACTGTCACAGGGCAGTCGGTGGTTTCGGCAGAAAACCCCACTACTGACAAGCAGCAAGTAGCTACAGGTGTGCAGGGTGCTGCGGATGAGATAGCATCTTTGCTTGAGGATTATGGAGATACTCCGGTAAAAATAGTGATTGACGCGGGCACGCCAATTGGGATCTTCTTTACAAGATCGGTTCTGTCAACTGATGAAGGCGTTGTTGCTACTGGTGGTCTTTGATTTTTCTATGCGGTATGGCACTTTTGTCTAAGTTTTATGTGGGGTTCGTGCGTTTATAAGGGTCTAGATGATTTGTAAATAATATGATAAATAGAACAGTAATACTTATATTTGCGTTTTTACTTATGGGTGTTGCTGTCTTTATACTGTTTTTTTTGAATGATTCTCCTGATATAAGTGCCCCTGTTGTTAGGCTTGATGTTTCTAGTCAGTCTTCGCCCTCTGTATATGAGGATTCTTCTATAGAAAGCTCTTTTTCCCATGGTAAATCGTTAGTTTCTCCGGAACTTGCTGCTAAGGAAGTTGAAAGTGAGGTAAAGCCCCCAGTGCTAACGCCGTTGCCTGATTTTTCATCTGAGGATGAGGTTTTTTTTCTACCAGATCTTGAAGGTGGTGTTGATTCTGATATTTCGGAGCTTGATAATGATCTAGGTAAGGCTTTGTTTGATGATAAGGGTCATTACAGAGCTAATAGCCTGCCAGATATTGTGAATGTAAGCAAAAGTAATAATGTAAGCCATGATGTAGATGTAAATGACACCCATATAAATAAAAATATAGATGATAAGAGTGTTGTTGGCGATATAAATTATAGCGCATATAGCGCAGCACATGATCGTGACAATGTAAAAAATATAGATAAAGACAAAGAGCATCTTTGGGAGATTAGAGGCGCTAAGAGAGGGACAGCTATAATTTTTGATAATTTTAGTAAAGAAACTGTTACTATAGAAGTTGGAGATTATATTGACGGCATTGGAAAAATTATTTCAATTCAAAGGAATGCTGATGGCTGGGTTGTTGTTGGTAGCAATAAAACCATTAAACAATAAATAAAGGTTTCCCAAAAAGTAACTTTACATGTATAATATGGTAATCAAGATATTTGGTAGGTGTTTTTAAATTTGCAATTTTGCTGGGAAATATGCTGTAATATTATAAATAGTTAGGAGCAGAAAATGATGGTGAAAAAGTTATTGTCTCTATTAGCAGGGGTGTTTTTTACTTTATTATTCTCTGGAGTAGCATATGCACAGCAATTTGATGATGTTGCCCAGAATATTACCATAAGTATGCAGTCATTGCCTGGTTTGATTGCGGCATTTGCATATTTGTCTGGTGTGGTAATGGGTGTGTCTGCAATTTTTAAAACGGTTGATCATGTTTCTAATCCAACACAAACGCCTTTACGTGTGCCAGTTATAAGGTTTTTAATCGGTGGTGCGTTATTTTCTCTTCCGATAATTGTTGAGGCAGCAGTTACCAGTATTAATGGCGGTGTACCAGTTTTGTTTGACCCTCAAGGTGGTGCGGTTGATTTCTTAGGCTCTCTCATGGGTGTGGCTTCAGCATTTTTAAGTTTTGGTGCAAATGTTAATATGGTTTTGCAGTTTATGATATGGTCGGTTGAATATTTACCTGCCTTAATTTCAGCTACTGCTTATATACTTGGTATGGTTATTGCGGTTTCTGCTTTATATAAAACAAGAGACCATGTTGAGGATCCTCAAAGGGTTCCAGTAAAAGATGCCGTGATACGTTATATTACAGCGGGTGCTTTATTTGCTCTTCCCACGGTTTATACGGCTATGTACGAAACTATTGCATCTAGTGGGCTAGGTATCTTTGGGACGATAGCTTCTTTGATTGGTCCTTTTGGGTTTTTGTATTCTTCACAGGCAGGGGCGATCGCATGTGGTCCTACTAATATACTTACAATTTTATCTTCTAACGGTACTATAGGTGATGTTTTATGTACCTCGTTGTTTAACACAATCACTTTTTCAACATTTTTAAATTCTATATCCTATTTGATAGGTTTGGTGTTTGGTGTTTGGGGTATATTGAAGGTACGTGATCATGTTAATGACCCATCTAGGGTTGCTATATCTGAGGGAGTGACTAGGTTAGTGGCTGGCGGTGCCTTTTTTGCTCTTCCTTTTCTTATCGTTGTTTTCCAAAATACTACTGGAACAGCGGGCATCGTTGCAAGCTCTTTTGCTGCAACTGCTTTGAATGGGAGTAACTATGGGTTTAATGAAACGCTTGCTTGTGGTGGTGGTTCCAATTCTTTAGATGTTGCTATGGGCTGTTTTATGCAGGATATTTTGGGCCCTTCTCAAATAGTGTTGAACTTCTTTACATATGTAGCTGGTACTATATTTATCATGATTGGTATATCTCGCTTGATAAAATCATCTCAAGAAGGACCTAGAGGCCCTGGCGGTGTTGGCACTTTTGGCACTTTTATTGTTGGAGCTTTTCTTCTATCAGCAACAGCAATGATTGGAGCATTCTCGGGGAGCTTATTTGGTACTCCTGGTACATTTACATATGCATCTCTTACTTATACTACCGGTATGAGCGCAGCAGAGCAGCAGGCAGCTCTAAATGTTGTTTCTGCTGTGCTTAAATTTATGATAATTATTGGCATGCTTAGTTTTGTTCGTGGAATGTTTATATTACGTGAGGTCGCAGAAGGTAGTCAGCAGGCTTCTACGATGTCTGGCGTGACTCATTTGGTGGGGGGTGCTCTTGCTGTTAATCTTGGTCCGTTGTTAAATGCAATTCAGTCTACTCTTGGAATCACTGCATTTGGTGTTTCATTTGGGACAGGGTTATAAAATATTTCAAATTACCATTAAATCGCTGAAATAATTGTAAAAAAAAATGTGGCAATATTGTGGCATGTCTGGTAAGGTGTAAATATAAAGTAAGTTATTAATTGATAAAAGAAGGAGGGACGTAATGTTCACAAAAACTAAAACTTCATATTATAAGCTTGGTGCTGCAATGACACTGGGAATGTTGACAACAGCAGGCGATGCTAATGCTGCTAACAACTTTGGTTCTATTGCAAATAACATCAACACTTCTATTTCATCTTTGCCAGGTTTGATATCTGCTCTAGCTTACCTATTTGGTATTCTATTGGCTGTTCTTGGTGTTATGAAAATTAAGGATCATGTTGAAAATCCAACGCAAACACCTTTGAAAGATGGAGCTATCCGTTTGCTAGCTGGTGGTGCACTTTTCGCTATTCCGATCTTGCTAGAAGCAATGTCTGAAACACTAGATGCTGGTGGTGCGGGTTCTGGTGCATCTGCGTCCAAGTTGCGTTCAGTATCTTTCGGTACTATTTAATATTGTCAGGTGTTCATGGGACTATTACCCATATCACTGGGCATTCCAAGACAAAAATTGGAAGCAAAAAAAACAAAGGGTGGAGCCGGCAATTCTGGCTCCACTTCTTCTGCTGGGGGAGGGCTTGATATATCTAAAGAGGTGAAGCAAAAAGTTTTGCTGCGCGATGATCATGTCTGTCAATGTTGTGGTTTTAAGTCAAAGAAGTATCAAGAAGCGCAATTTGTTAATGGGGCTAGCTCAGGATTTTCAGAAGATGATCTTGTAACTACGTGTATATTTTGTAATCAATGTTTTAATCTTGATAAGGTTAGCTCCATGCGTTCTGGTGTGTTGTTGTGGCTACCTGAGATAAAGCAGGCGGATTTACATCATATTGCGCGCGCTATTTATGTTGCTAGAATATCGCAAGGGCCTATAGCCGATGCGGCAAGAAAGGCTCTAGATGCTTTGATGGCAAGGCGTGAAGCGGTTAGGTCGCGCATTGGTACAGATGATCCTTATATATTGGCAACAGTTTTAAAAGACTACCTTACGGATTCTCATTACAACAATCGTGATAAGAAGATTGAGGGTGTTAGGTTATTTCCCTTGGATCGCAGGATAATTAAAGAATCTGATCTAGAGTTTAACCAGTTTCCTCAAATACTTGCTTATTGGAGGTCTAAAGACGGACCTTTCGGCGGTAAGACACCTCAAAAATGGTTTGATATTTATCATCAAATTCAAAATGTTGCCTAGATATCTTTTTCATAGCATATATTAAGTGTTTCTTTAATAATTTCTATAGTAGATAATTATAATCTGTTATATAAATTTTTGTCATTATGAGGTAGAATCTCTAGAATTTAACAAGCAGAATAAGCAAAAAATAATATGAAGTTAGCTGATAAATTACTCGCACCATTCCAAAAAGCACTTAGAACGTCTGTTTCATCTTTTATCAGGCTTGAAACCATGGAAAATGAAACGACCTTGGTTTCTACTGATGGCTCGCTGGTATCTTATGTGAAGATAGAAGGTAGTAAACAAATAATAGGAGATGATGAATACGAAGCTATTGTTAAATCATCTAATATTAAGATAGGTGCGCGTTTTGATCGTTTGGGTCATGCCATGCAGGTTTATTTTGTTAGAGATCCTAATCGTATTAGAGATCAGCTAATAGAGCAGGTTGCTCCAAGTAGGAAAAGCGCTGAGAATATTGGTATGGATCTTGATGATCTATTTGATGAAAAAGTAAATCATTTATCAAGATTTTTAAGCCATGAAGAGCAGTATTTTGTTTTGTGGACAAGACCATCTTGTTTATCAAAAAATGAGGTGAAAAGAGCAGGCGAGAACATGAAAGAAGAGGGGAAGAAATGGGTTCCTGCTGCTAATTCTCAGTATCCTTATGGGGTTCTTGAACCTTTGCGTACGCGCCATAAAAGTTTTATCGGCGCAATGATGACAGCGTTTGAGGAGCTGAGTATTGAGTGCTCTCTTATGGAAGTTCATGATGCTTTAAACGCGATAAGGTGTAATCTTTTCCCTGATCGTGCAAATGATAAATGGCGTGCATGTTTGCCAGGCGACCCCATTCCCCCTAGGGCTCCGCAAAGCTCGGTGGATATGTCAGATATTTTATGGCCAAACCTCCCCGGTCAGATAGTTGCCGGCGATGCAAAGGTTCTTGGGAAATCTGTTGTAAGGATTGGCAATTTATTGTGGGCCGGCGCAGATATGTCATTAGGGCCTATGGAATCCACGGCTTTTCCAATATTCTTAAATAGATTGGTCGAGGCCGATATTCCTTTTAGAATATCTTTCCTTATAGAAGGTGGTGGCGCCGCATCTGTTGCTTTTAGAACTTTTGCAGCAACCATGATGGGGCCAACAAATGCGGGTAACAAACCAATAAAATATTCATTAGAAAATTTGACTAGTTTGGCTAGAAAAGAACCTGTAGTCAAAATTAGGGTATCTTTTGCCACATGGTGTAAGATCGAAGAAAAAGGTCAGATACTAGATAGGCTTTCTGTATTGCTTCAGTCTTTTGAAAGCTGGGGATACTGTCAGGTTAATGAATATTCTGGTGATCCTTTAGATTGCGTTATGTCTTCTGCTATGGGAATTCATTGTGCTGGTACTGGTGTCACAGGTATAGCGCCAATGATTGATATAATGAAGCTATTGCCGTGGCAAAGACCATCGAGTCCTTTTGAAACTGGTTCAATGATTTTCAGAACTCCAGATGGGAAGATTTGGCCATATCAAACAGGTACTAATTTAACTACAACTTGGTTTGACCTTATCTTCGCACAGCCTGGTGGAGGTAAGTCTGTTTTATTAAATACACTAAATTTTGGAACATCAATTACCCCTGGTTTAAGTAATCTTCCTTATATTGCGGTTATTGATATTGGACCATCATCTTCGGGACTTATATCTTTGATAAAAGAAGCAATGCCAATTAGCAAGCAGCATCTGGCATCTTATTATAGACTACAAATGGCGCATCAATATGCGATTAACCCTTTTGATACACAATTAGGGTGTAGATATCCTTTGCCAGATGAGCGTAGTTTTTTGGTTGAGTTATTGACTCTTCTTACTACTCCACCTGGGTATGATAAGCCCTATGATGGTATGCAACAACTATGTGGGTTGGTCGTTGATGAAATGTATCGTTGGCGTGATGATAGTGCCGCTAATGCAGAAGCGCGCCCCTACCTGCCTCGTTTAGAGATAGAAATTGATGCGGCTATACAAAAATATAATGTACATTTACCTTCTGATCCTTTTTGGTGGGATATTGTTGACAAAATGTTTGAGCTTGATTTGCCTCATTTGGCAAATATGGCTCAAAGACATGCTGTTCCCACATTAAATGATGCTATTACATCTTCTAGAAAACCTCAAATCAGATCTTTATTAGATGAGACATCTGTTGGAGTAAGTGCAGAGAGTGTTATTGGCGCTTTTGAGCGTATGATTACCTCGGCCATTCGTGAATATCCTATATTATCTTCTGTCACACAATTTGATATTGCAGATACTAGAATTTGTTCTTTGGACTTGATGGATGTTGCCCCGCAAGGTGATGAAGCCGCAGATAGACAAACATCTATTATGTACATGCTTGCGCGCCATGCTCTTGTTCGCTCTTGGTGGATGAGCGCTGATACATTGCAAAATGTTCCAGAAAAATATAGGCAGTTTCACGCATTAAGGCTTCAGGATATCGCAGAAACTCCAAAACGATTAAATTTTGATGAATTTCATAGAACAAGTAAATCGAACTCAGTTCGCTCACAAGTTATTCGTGATGTTCGTGAGGGACGTAAGCGAGGGGTTCAAATTGTCCTAACTTCTCAGCTTATTGATGATTTTGATAAAGATATGGTTGATTTGGCAACAGGGGTTTGGATATTGGGTACTGCTATATCTGATAAGGCTGTTCAGGCAGTGGTTGATAGATTTGGTCTTTCTAATACAGCACGTCATGTAATGAGGTATAAGCTTACAGGGCCTAAATCTATTGGTGCGCCGGCTTTAGTTGTTATTGGCTCTACTTCAGGACGTTATGAACAACATATTTATAATACGTTAGGACCTATCGAATTATGGGCGTTTTCTACATCTTCGGAGGATGTAGCTATAAGAAATCGCCTATATACTATTCTTGGTGCCTCTAGGGCTAGGCAAATGTTGGCAGCAGCGTTTCCAGGGGGAAGTGCTAGAAATGAGATTAGGCGTAGAGTCTTATCTAATAGTGAGGAAAGTGGGGATTCAAGAAAGGCAATGATAAGCAGTGTTATTGAAGGTATAGTTGAGGAATTAGTAGAAGAAAGTAAAAAGTCTCAAGAGCTTGAGGATAGTAAACGTATTAAACTAAGTATGTCGTGAATATATGGATGAAAAAGAGGAAATATCAAAGGAAGCTACAATAGAGGATCAAAAGCCTAAACAAACGCTTGCAGAAAAATTGAAAGAGCAAAAAAAGGCGGCTCGAAAAAAGGCAATTAAAAGATCTTTATTATATGGTTTTTTGGCTTTATTTGCCTATATCGTTTGGTTTTTATTCAAACCTTTTAAGGCGTCTGCTGAATATGGTATTTGTCGCTCTGTTTTAGAGCTTACAGTTCCTTACCCCAGCTCTATACATGTAAGTGAGCTTAAAAATAAGCGTGATGGCTCTATGCTGCTTTGGTACACTCATACAGATGCTTTTGGTGAGTATCGTATGGAAAATTTTATTTGTAAGTTTCGCGTGAATCAAAAAACAGGAATAACTGAACTTGCTGAAGTGAAAATGGGTAAGGTTGCAATGGATCCTCAAAGATTAGCATTTTTAAATAATGCTATGATATATTTTGCTGAAAACCCTCTTATATTAACTTGGCCAACGGCTCTTCCAGATTCTATAGGGGATTTGAAACTCGAAACTGATAAATTTAGAAAAGTTAATTTGAGCGATATAAAGAAATAGGCTTGTCTTATGGAATACAGAAGATTAGGTAAAACTAATATAGAAGTTAGCCTTATATGTCTTGGTACAATGACTTGGGGGTGTCAGAATAATGAAAGCCAAGGGCATGAGCAAATGGATTATGCTCTATCTCAAGGCGTAAATTTTTTTGATACGGCAGAAATGTATGCAATTCCGCCAAGTGCGGATAGTTACGGGAAAACAGAAGAAATAATTGGCTCTTGGTTTGCTAAAACTGGCAATAGAGATAAAATTATTCTAGCGTCAAAGGTTGCTGGCCCTTCTTTGCCGTGGATTCGTGGTGGCGATTATATAATTGATAGAAAGAATATTTTAGAGGCAATAGACGGATCTTTACGGCGTTTACAAACAGATTATATAGATTTATATCAGCTTCACTGGCCGAATCGTGGATCTAATCATTTTGGACAGCATTGGGAATATAGCCCAAAATTTCATATAAAAGAGGTAGAGGATAATTTCTTGGAAATACTAGAAACCCTTGGTGAGCTTATAAAATTGGGCAAAATTCGCTATGCAGGATTATCAAACGAAACGTCATGGGGCGTAATGAAGTGGCTGCGATTGTCTGAGGAAAGAAATCTGCCACGCATGGTGTCGATTCAAAATGAATATAGTTTACTTTGCCGTTTATTTGATGGTGATTTACAAGAAGTTGCAATGGCAGAGCAGTGCGGTTTGTTGGCGTGGTCTCCACTTGCTACGGGCATGCTCAGTGGTAAATATATTGGCGGTAAACGTCCAAAAGGTTCGCGGTGGTCATTATTGAAGAACCCACCTCGTGATAATAAAATTGCTCATGATGCGGTATCTGCATATATAAAAGTGGCAAAAAAACATGGGCTTGATATATGTCAAATGGCTCTGGCTTTTGTTAATTCTCGTCCCTTTGTGACGGCAAATATTATTGGTGCAACCACGATGGAGCAGCTTAAAACAAATATAGCATCGGTGGATGTAAGCCTTTCAGATGAGTGCTTAAAGGATATTGAAACTGTTCGCAGGCGCTATCCTGTACCTTACTGATTTATTTATAGATATATAGATTTTATACTTATTGGTTATGCTCTTTTTTCAGATTTATATAGTTTTCTGGTAAAGTGCCTATAGGTTGTTCATACTCAGAATTATCATCGCCAGCAGCAGGCGCAATATTTTGAACTTGTTGTGCTGCATCGTCCATGGATATATCAGCTATATCAGTGCTTTTGTTATCATCAACGGTATAATCTGCCATTCCTGCGGGAGTTTTGTTATAAAAACGATCTCCAAATTCATCGGCTTGTGAGCTTTGTGCTGCTGGTATAATAACGAGTATGGTAAATATAGTATAAATACGAATTTTATTTCTATAACACATTATTGTATCCCCACTAATTATCAGTTGCGTAGCTATTATCATAAAGCAGCACATTATGTCAAACATGCTGATTTCTATGTTGCTCTAATATGTTTTCGCTTGATATAATAAAGTTTCATTTTAGCTTATGATAGATAAAAATTAAATTTTGGATGATTGGTATTATGGACACATATTCAAAGCACCTTGTATTTTGTCAAAATGAAACTCCGGATAATGGTGATGATAGCGGACAAAGTGAGCATGGCTTAATTTTAAAAACCCGTCCCAAAACTCAAAAACCATCAATGTATAAAGTTTTATTATTAAACGATGATTATACCCCAATGGAATTTGTAGTGCATGTGTTAGAAAGTATATTTAAAAAGAACCGCCAAGAAGCGACTGATATAATGCTTCATGTTCATAGGCGAGGGGTTGGTGTTTGCGGAGTTTTTACATATGAAGTTGCAGAAACCAAAGTGGCGCAGGTCATGGACTTTGCCAGAGCAAATGAGCAACCACTACAATGTACGATGGAAAAAGACTAAATTTATCGAATTGATGGGATGATATTTTTACAGTTTTAAAAAAAAATTAAATTTAATAAAAGAAATGCTTGCCTTTAGGGTGTATTACACATTATATAACTACCAGTTTTAGACTGTTCTAGTGCGTCCCGTTCGTCTAGAGGCCTAGGACACCGCCCTTTCACGGCGGCAACACGGGTTCGAATCCCGTACGGGATGCCAGTTATTTTCCAGATATTGCATATTATAGTGATTTGGCCTTATTTCAGGACAAGGCGAAAATGATAGAGCGCAAGTAACTTTACGTGATAAACGCAGCAACAAAGTCATAAAATAAATGCAAGCTACTATATTTACTATATAATGTAACGTATATTTAAAATCTCCTTTCTTTATCATCTAAAAACTGTGGTAAAATTGTTTCATTCGCGTTAAGGTCGGGCATATAACAAGCACAATATTAAGAGGATTTATTAAGTGGCTGCTGAATTGATGATATATGCTTTGATTGCTGCTGGATTGATATTTTGGCTCCGCAGTATTTTAGGTACGCGCTCTGATGATGAGCCGAGTGCAACTATGCCTAAATTAGAGTTAAGTGAAGATGGAAAGATTATAGGGCTTGGCGGTGAAACTGATCTGGCAACAGATGGTCTTGCCTTAATTGAAGAGCTTGCAAATAATCCAAAAGGCAATATGGCAATTGATAGTAAATCTGTACAAGATGGTCTTGCCGATATAGTAAAATTAGATCGTAATTTTGACGTATATGCTTTTCTTCAGGCCGCGCAAGATGCTTTTGTCTTTACCGTAGAATCTTTTGCCGATGGTGATCTTGAAACACTTGAAGATCTTTTAGGTCCTCAAGTATTTGATGCATTCAAAAATGCAATAGAGGCAAGACAAAAATCTGGTGAAACTATGCAAACTGAGATTCAGTCAATTAAAAAATCTGATATCATTGAGGCGCGTCTTGATGGGCAAATTGCATTTATTACTGTGCGATTTTGGGCCGATGAAATATCAGTAACTAAAGATGAAGATGGTAATGTTATTTACGGACACCCCGATAAAGTAACGCAGATGCGTGATGTGTGGACATTTTCTCGTGATGTTAAGTCTAAAGATCCAAGATGGTTGGTTGTTGAAACTCGCGAAGATGGTGCAAATGATAATGAGACCATTCCTAACACTCATTAAAATATAAATCTTTATTCCTGTTTTAATACGCGCGTGGTAGATTCTATCCATGCGCGTTTTATTATTATTATTACTATTTTGTCTTATTGTAACGGCCTGTGATGAGGCAGAAGAAAAGTCGCCACCGCAAGAAGAAAAAAAGCCTGATATAATCCTAACTCCTTCAACATTTTTACAATTACCAGGCTGGGGAAGTGATGATTTTTCAGGGCTTGTTAGGGCTTTTGATCGCTCTTGCTTTGCAATAATGAAAAAGCCACCAGAAAAACAGTTTGGAGTGTTAAAACAAGCTGGAACTTATGGTAATTGGCAAGATATTTGCCAAAAATTTATTGCTGTCAATGATTGGGATAAAAATATCCTAAGGCAGTTTTTTGAACAAAATTTTATTCCCTATCAAATAAGTGATGGAAAGAACAGTGTTGGCTTGTTCACAGGCTATTATGAGGCTTCGCTTAAAGGATCGCTTATAAGGACAAAGCGTTACAATATTCCCTTACATAAACGCCCTAATGATCTTGTAATGGTGCATTTAGGTCAGTTTAGAGAAGATTTAAAAGGCATTCGTATAGCAGGGCGCGTAGTTAATGGCACTTTAAAACCATATGAAGAGCGTGCAGATATTATTTCTGGTAATTGGCCTCATAATGATGAAGTTTTGCTATGGGTTGATAGTGCGGTAGACGCATTTTTTGTGCAGATTCAAGGATCTGCTCTCGTAGAAATGGAAAACGGCAAAATAATGCGTATTGGCTATGCTGGGCAAAATGGACACCCATATTATGCAATCGGGCGTGAGCTTATTAAAAATGGCGCACTTACCAAAGAAAATATTTCTATGCAGAGCATAAGAAAGTGGTTGGCAGATAATCCCAAAAAAGCTGACGAAGTAATGAATAAAAATAAATCTTATGTCTTTTTTAGGGAAATAAAGGGTGATGGTCCTATAGGTGCGCAGGGCGTGGTTCTTACCCCTATGCGTTCATTGGCAGTTGATAGAACACTTATTTCCTATGGGTTGCCATTTTGGGTGGATATTGAAAGCCCCGAAAAAGGGCAAAAGAATATACGCAAAATTATGGTTGCCCAAGATACCGGAGGCGCAATTAACGGGGCAGTACGTGGCGACTTTTTCTGGGGATATGGTGATAAGGCAGAAAGATTAGCTGGTAAAATGAAATCACAGGGACGTTACTGGGTTTTGTTGCCAAAAAATGATTAGCCTACCTATATTTTAACGTGAAATAACTTCTTGGCAGCAAGCCCGTATATAGGTTCATATATTGCAATTATACATTATTTCATAGGGTTATAATTGCCATTAAGAAGCATCTGCAAAATGCATAGAGTATTTATTATTGATAGAAAAATCTAAAATTGCTGCGGCTCTTTTATCCCAAGTATATTTTTCTTTAAGGCTGTTATAAGCGTTTTTTGCAAGATATTGTCCAATATCAGGATTTTCTTTAATATAGTCCATTGCAACCGCCCATTTATATTCATTGGAGGCCGGAGGTAATATAGCATGATATTTATGCTGCAATATTTCATGAATGACAGGAAGGTCAGAGCAGATTATAGGTTTTTGTGCCGCCATATATTCAAATATTTTCATAGGAGAAATCCATCTTGAAGTATTTCTTCCGGTTTTAATTAAGGCGCGGTGCTGATATGGTGCAATGCAAATATCAAATGACTTTAAATATGATGGAATTTCTGAGTGGTCACGAAAGCCATAAAAATGAATATTTTTATATTTATTTTTTGTTTGCAAATGTTGCACTTGTTTTAATGTTCCGCCCAATATATGAAAATCATATTCAGGTCTTATTTTGGCTATACGAGATATAAGAGCCATGCCTTTACCGGGGTGAAGCGATCCCGCATATCCAATGTTAAACCCCCCTTTCCTTCCTTTAAGAGCGTTTAATTTGTTGGCTTTATCCTTTATATGATCTATAAGATCCGCACCATCATGTGCAACAAATATATCCTCAGGATCTAATTCTGGATATTGTTTTAATAGCTCTTGTTTTAAAATGTCTGATATTGCGATTATGCCTTTTAAATTATCTTGTTTTAGCAATGATGATAGGGCAATCCTATCTGTGGGGCGTAGTGGTAGTTTGTGCGCCTCATAAATGATGGAATTTGCTTTTTTTGCATGCAGTGCAAGTGCAATCGCGTCATGTCCATATATTATATCTGGTGTATTATTCTGATATTCAATATTTGCGGCGCTTATAAGTCGGGCATTAGATAAAATTGGTAATGTGCCTTCATTGATTATTTTTATCTCAAAAGTTGTATCTATATTATAAATTTGGAAAAGATCCTCTGGAGTTGCATTTACGTTGCCTTTTGTAAATAACGTTACGTTATGCCCTTCTTTTTTAAAAGCTTGAGCCATTTTCATTACATGAACGGATTTTGAATTTTGAGATGGTAACTTTGTTCCTGAAAAATAAAATAGATTCATATCTGTTTTGTCTCTTTATTTCAAAAATATATTATCATATTGTTAAATACGTTCCCAATAAGGAATTTTTCTACCAATAAAATTAGATACATAATTTTTATCTATATAAAAAATATCTTCAAGCTGTTGTCTAGTATTCTCAGACAGGGCGGGATATTTTTTTGGCAATTTTTCTCTTAGGTTGTTAATGGCCTCTTTTGGATTAAAATTATCAATGTTATTTTCCATTAAACTACCTGTTTTTAGTCCCAAAAACTCCTCAAGTGGGTTAAGATTTCCTGTAACAGGCTCTGTCCATTCTTCATATATCAATATCAGGATATTTTCACGCGGAAAAAAAGATAGCCAATGTTCTAAATGTGTTTGATATTGATTTTTATATATCCAGCAGCGCCCTGTTGTATCGGGAGATCGTATCCCTGATAGTTCGGCTTCCATGGCTTGTTCAAAGGTTTTTACTATCTCTTTTTTATTTTCCAATGCATGATAAAATTGCATGTAAGAGCGCTCTACTGGATTGCGAAGTGTAAAAATAATTTTTGCATTGGGGCATGATTGCTCTGCGCGTTCGGGGTCAAATTCTTTTTCTACATGCAATACTCTGCCTTCGGGTATTCTTCCTGAGATATTTATATTTGCAGCATCTTCAAATGCAATTTTGCAAGATTCTATATTATTGCTAATGGGTAATTCTTTTTGCAAAAAAAACTGGTGTTCTTTCTTATGCGGAATAAAGATTTGCGGGTGATGATCCATTATATGAAGTAATGCATTTATGCCACTTCGCGTTGCCCCTCCGATTATAATATCTGGTTTTTTCAATTTTATACCCAATTACTTAAAAATAAGAGTAGAGTATATTTTTATTTGTTATAATCACGCTATAGGAAAATATTCCAAAGGAATCAGGTTGCATGTTTTTTATAAAAGATAGTTAAAATGCTTGGTCCTGCCCAAATGATAGGATCTTAATTTTAAAATTTGTGAGAAATATTAAAGTAAAGTCGATATGCATTGTTATTAGTTGCATCAACTTTGCGCGTTAGAGGCAAAGCCACGCCAAAGCTAGCTTTAGTGGCCTTAGTTATATCCGCGCGTGCGCCTAACCCAATAGAAGCTATAGACTCGCTTTTACCTGCTGAAGTTGTTGCATCTTGATTCCACACTCTCCCAATATCATAGAAGCTGAAAAGTTGATAATCGTCTATATATTGAATTTTCTTTGGCTCATTCCATTGTAATTCAAGTTTGCCAGATATTCCATCTTCTCCAACAATTTCTGAGGAGTCATAACCTCTACCTATTGTTGTTCCGCCAACGCCAAATTCTTCAGAACTAAGTAGTGGTGCTGCGGCTAACTGTCCTTGTGTAAACATCAGAAGGTTCAAATTGTCAAATACGCGTTGTAATCTTTGTATCTGGAGGTTTGCTTTTGTAAATTGAGGATTACCGCGCGCGCGCGTAAGGTTGGTATCGCCATCTCCACTTGCTCCAAATATATTTAAACCTTGAGATACTTGGACATCAATTGCATTTATGCCTACACCCAATAAGGAATCAATAAATTGCATTGTTGTTCCAATACGAACAGCGCGGATACGGTCGCGACGATTATTGGGTTCAAGATTATTTTTACTTTCAACATCGCGAAAATCTATGGTTGCACGACCAGAGAAATTCACGCTCCTTGACCTAATAAAGGGGTGTGAAATAGTTGCACTGAAGAATCTTGATTTACCTTTAACCTCAAACTGATCTAATGAACCCCCTGGCTGTGTATTTGTTGCACTTGCTAACAAATTGATTTTGCTTCCAAATCTGGCTATAGGCTGCTCATATGAAATTGATCCGAATAAAAGCTCATCCGCGCGCTCTTTATCACCTGAAACAACAAATTGCGTTCCAATTTTTTCATTAAATCCAAAAATTGAGTTTATAGAGCCATTATATGATGTCTGATAAGGCCCAAGAAACCGGCTACCATAGTTATTAAATCCAATTTCGGCTTCATAATCATCACGCTCAACGATTATTGTTAAATCCGACGCTCCCGTGGTTGTTGATGATGGGCTAAGAACGCTGCGCGCGGTAATTCCTGCAATATCATTTATAAGAAGCAAGTAACGTTCTAGATTTTTTGCATTAAGAATATTGTTTTCACGCAAATTATCAGCATATTTTCTTATAAGTTTTTCTTCGCTTTTCTTAATATTTCCTTCAATTTTTATTTGGTCAATAAAGCCCTCAACTACTCTCAATTTTACTAGACCGTTTTCAATAGTTTGAGGGGGAACAATAACTTGTGTAAGGATATATCCATCATTTCTGTATTTAACAGTAATAGCATTCGCTATGCTATAAACATCTTCAAGTGATACTTTCTCCCCAAGTTTATTTCTGTATAATGGATCTAAATCATCAGGTTCGTATATCCCTACGCCATCAATTTGTAATGTATCTAAAATAAAAGTTATTTTAGAAGCATTAGGCGGCGCATTTTGAGTATCTGTTACATTTATATCAACTTTATTTGAAAGTTCCGGAATATCATCAGTGTCCAAGAGCTCTTGCCCTATTCTTGAAGGGTCTGCTATTTTTGTGGCATTATCAACTTGCGCGTAAGCACCTGATGCTGAGATAAGTAAAGTAAATAAAGCAGTGTAGCCAAATTTTTTCACCATCAGTGAAGCGCTTTTTCCCTCAAATCTAAACATATCTAATACACCCGAATTTATTGATTAAATGGTACGCACTGAGTTACTAATAAAGATATATAAAAACCATTAGAGCAACAAAGCCCAAGATTTAAAGCTCAAAATTTCATAGCTGATATTAACTTTTTTTGAGATAGATACAAGTCATTTTAGTATTTTTGTGTGTAAATTTAATATTTCCCCTATAAAAAAAGTTAAATTAGGATATACATTTTATCCATTGAGATACTTACAATTTGTTTGGTTGTGAGTATTGTTGGGGTTTTGGTCGATTATTCAATTTGATTTCACATAAGAAATTAACTTTTTGTTAATATTTTGTTGTATTTTTTCTTTAAAACTGCCATATATGTGCTGATTATATATGCAAGATCAATATATATATACAGTTCCTAGTTTTTTTATTTCTGGAACAGAATTTGCGTAGCATTTATTGGGGTGAATATGGCATATATCACAATTTTTAAGAGAGGCTGACTGAAATG